>JAUZFP010000112.1 GCA_030838475.1 Actinomycetota bacterium | reverse complement strand
GCCGTGGTGAGGGCTCGAAGGGTAAGACCGCGGGCCGTGGAACCAAGGGAACCAAGGCGCGCTACCAGGTCAAGGCCGGCCTCGAGGGCGGCAACCTGAACTTCATCATGCGCACCCCGAAGCTTCGCGGCTTCAAGAACCCGTTCCGTGTTGAATACCAGGTCGTCAACCTCGACCGCCTGGCCGAGCTGTACCCGAAGGGCGGGGATGTCACGATCAGTGATCTCGTCGCCAAGGGCGCCGTTCGCAACAACGAGAAGGTCAAGGTTCTGGGCAACGGAGACATTACGGTTAAGCTGAACGTTGCTGTCGATAAGGTGTCCGGGTCCGCCGAACAGAAGATCGTCGCAGCCGGCGGATCCGTCAAATAGGTTCCGTCTCACCAGCGAAGTGGAATGCGGGGTCCTTGAAAAAGGACCCCGCACCCCTCAGTTAGCAACAAATAGCAGGAGGTCTTGTGTTCAGAGCGATCGGGCGGATCTTCCGCACGCCTGACCTTCGCCGGAAGATCGGATTCACGATTCTCATCGTGGCAATCTTCCGCCTCGGCTCCTTCATCCCTGCCCCGTTTGTCGATTTCCAGAACGTCCAGACCTGCCTCGCGGCCAACTCGAACACGTCGGGCCTCTATGAGCTCGTCAACCTGTTCAGTGGTGGCGCGCTCCTGCAGCTCTCGATCTTTGCGCTCGGGATCATGCCGTACATCACGGCGTCGATCATCGTGCAGTTGCTTCGCGTGGTCATCCCACACTTCGACACCCTCTACAAGGAGGGCCAGTCCGGCCAGTCCAAGCTGACGCAGTACACGCGTTACCTGACCATCGGCCTCGGCGTTCTCCAGTCGACGACCCTCATCACGGTGGCGCGCAGCGGCGCGCTCTTCGGTACAAGCTCGAGCACCCCGCAGTGTAGCCAGCTCATCACCGACGCGGGCCAGACCTGGTACGGCATCCTGCTCATGGTCATCACCATGACGGCCGGAACCGGCATCATCATGTGGATGGGCGAGCTCGTCACCGAGCGCGGCATCGGCAACGGCATGTCGCTCCTGATCTTCACATCCATCGCGGCTCGTTTCCCAAGCGCGCTGGGCAGCATCCTTCAGTCGAAGGGTCTCCCGATCTTCCTCCTGACGATCGGCGTCGGCATCGTCATCATGGGTCTCGTCGTCTTCGTCGAGCAATCCCAGCGGCGAATACCCGTGCAGTACGCCAAACGCATGGTCGGCAGGCGTACCTACGGCGGAAACAACACGTACATCCCGATCAAGGTCAACATGGCCGGCGTCGTTCCCGTGATCTTCGCGTCCTCGCTGCTGTACATCCCCGCCCTCATCGCGCAGTTCAACCAGCCCAAGGCTGGCGCCACCGGCAAGGCGGCCGTGCCCGCGCAGTGGGTGCAGTGGATTACCGACAACCTCACCAAGGGTGACGGCCCGTACTACATGACCCTGTACTTCCTGCTCATCGTCGGCTTCACCTACTTCTACGTCGCGATCACCTTCAACCCCGAAGAGGTCGCCGACAACATGAAGAAGTACGGCGGATTCATCCCCGGTATTCGTGCCGGGCGGCCGACCGCCGAGTACCTCGACTACGTGCTCACCAGGATCACGCTGCCGGGCTCGCTCTACCTCGGCATCATTGCCCTGATTCCGCTGATTGCGCTCGGGCTCGTCAATGCGGCGCAGAACTTCCCGTTCGGCGGCACCAGCATCCTGATCATCGTCGGCGTCGGACTCGAGACCGTCAAGCAGATCGACTCGCAGCTGCAGCAACGACACTACGAGGGCCTTCTCCGTTGACACTTCGACAGGCTCAGCGCAGGCCGCGAGCGGAGAGCTTCGCTCGATGACCCGTTTACTTATCGTCGGTCCCCCCGGCGCCGGTAAGGGAACGCAGTCCGTCAGGATCACCACCGCTTTCGGCATCCCGGCCATCGCCACCGGGGACATCTTTCGGGCGAACATCGCGAATCAGACCGAACTTGGCCAGCAGGTGTCGGCGATCATCAAGTCGGGCGAATACGTGCCCGACTCGCTCACGAACGATCTCGTTGCCAGTCGCCTGAAGGAGGAGGACTGCGCCGCGGGCTTCCTCCTCGACGGCTATCCGCGCACCGTCGATCAGCTACGTTTCCTCGATGAGCTACTCGAGGCCGAGGGCACCGCCCTCGATGCGGTCATCCAACTCGTGGCCGACCAGGACGAGATAGTGAGTCGTCTGCTCAAGCGGGCACACGAGGAGGGACGGTCGGATGACACACCCGAGACGATCCGCCACCGCCAGGACCTCTACCTGCGCGAGACAGCTCCGCTCATTGCGGTCTACAAGGAGCGTGGCCTCGTGATTGAGATCGACGCTCTCGGTGACGTGGATGACGTTGCCGCGCGAATCACGTCCGCGCTGGCGGCTCGCGAAATCGTTCCCGTCGCGCGGTGAGTGCGCGTTCGGGCCTCTACAAGTCACCGGACCAGCTTCGCGCAATGGTTCGCCCTGGCCTTGTGACCGCGGCCGCTCTCGACGCCGTGCGAGATGCGATCCAGGTCGGGGTCTCCACGCTGGAGCTTGACGCGATCGCCGAGAAGGTCATCCGCGACTCCGGCGGCATTCCTAACTTCCAGCTCGAGCCCGGTTACCGGCACACGCTGTGCACGTCGATCAATGACGCGGTCGTGCACGGGGTCCCGAGCGAGCTCCGGATCGCGGCCGGCGACATCGTGTCGATCGACTGCGGCGCCGCGGTCGACGGCTGGAACGGGGACGCCGCATTCTCGCTTGTGGTGCCGGATCCCGCCCGTCCGGAGCTCGTCGCTCGCCGCGAGGCGCTGAACACCGCAACCGAGCGATCACTCTGGGCCGGTATCGCCGCGCTCGCCACCGCATCCGTCGTCAACGACATCGGTGCGGCGGTCGAGGCATCCATCGAGGGCTCGGGCGAATACGGCATCATCGAGGACTTCGCCGGCCACGGCATCGGACGGTCAATGCACGAAGACCCCGAGGTCTATAACTTCCGCGTGCGCGGTGGCAGCCCGAAGGTGAAGCCGGGGCTGGCAGTCGCAATCGAGCCCATGATCACCCTCGGCTCCATCGAGACTCACGAGCTCGCCGACGGCTGGACCCAGGTCACGGATGACGGCAGCGACGCCGCGCACTGGGAGCACTCCGTCGCCGTGCACGCCGATGGCCTGTGGGTGTTGACCGCCGAGGATGGCGGAGCAGCGGGTCTCGCGCCCTTTGGTGTTGTGCCGGTACCGATTCGCGCTCTGTAGATTCGCTCAGGGCGGAGCGAGAGTATACGCGTGGCTTGGCCAAACTGGACTTAATGACCTAAGCTTGATCTTTGGTGTGTTGCGCCTGCTTTTTGCATGTCAACCGCCGTCGGTTCTCGCTCTCCTTCACTGGTGTCTGACACGGGTGAAGCGATCAGAACAAGTGTCAATCGGCACGACTGTGCTCGTATGAGTACAGACCGCATGACCAGTAATCACTTATAGCGACGAAGAGGCAATGGCCAAAAAAGACGGTGTCATCGAGATCGAAGGCGCAGTGGTCGAAGCTCTGCCCAACGCAATGTTTCGCGTTGAGCTGACCAACGGACACAGAGTACTTGCCCACATCTCGGGGAAGATGCGTCAGCACTACATCCGAATCCTTCCTGAGGATCGCGTGATCGTAGAACTGAGCCCATACGACCTGACCCGCGGCCGGATCGTCTACCGCTACAAGTAGTGCTCGCTTAACTGCACAACTGGAAAGTAACGAGAGGTACCGAGCAATCGGGACCGTATCGAAGACAGCGAAAGAGAAACACAATGAAGGTCAACCCCAGCGTCAAGCCCATCTGTGAGAAGTGCCGTGTGATTCGTCGCCACGGCAACGTCATGGTGATTTGCAAGTCAAACCCGCGCCACAAGCAGCGTCAGGGTTGAATCGTCGGTTGACGCTGCGAAGCAGCATCAACCAAAGATTCAAGGTTGAGTAGCGCCGCGTAGCGACGCGTATCGAAACCCCTCGCACAACTAAATACATAAGAGCAGTACCAGATCTCGTTTCGACGGGGGACACCCGGGGTTGAAGGCCTCGGCACCGGTACTGTCCAACACCTTCACAGAACTCCACTAGGGAGAAAACAATGGCACGTCTAGCCGGCGTCGACATTCCGCGCGACAAGCGCGTAGAGGTCGCACTGACTTACATCTACGGTGTCGGTCGCACGAGGGCCCTCAAAACCCTCGCAGACACCGAGATCAGCGGCGAGATCCGCGTCAAGGATCTGACCGATGACCAGCTCATCGCCCTTCGCGACTACATCGAGGGCAATTTCAAGGTAGAAGGTGACCTCCGTCGTGAGGTTGCCGCCGACATCCGCCGCAAGGTCGAGATCGGCAGCTACCAGGGAATCCGTCACCGTCGCGGCCTGCCCGTCC
>JAUZFP010000076.1 GCA_030838475.1 Actinomycetota bacterium | reverse complement strand
ACGCTGACTACATCAAGAACATGATCACGGGTGCTGCCCAGATGGACGGCGCGATCCTCGTGGTTGCGGCGACCGACGGTCCCATGGCGCAGACGCGCGAGCACGTGCTGCTCGCCAAGCAGGTTGGCGTTCCTTACCTTCTTGTTGCGCTCAACAAGTCCGACATGGTCGACGACGAAGAGATCCTTGAGCTCGTTGAGCTCGAGGTTCGCGAGCTTCTCTCCAGCCAGGGCTTCGACGGTGACAACGCTCCCGTTGTTCGCGTCTCCGGCCTGAAGGCCCTTGAGGGTGACGAGAAGTGGACCCAGTCCGTTCTCGACCTGATGGAGGCCGTCGACACCAGCGTGCCCGACCCGGTGCGCGACAAGGACAAGCCGTTCCTCATGCCCATCGAGGATGTGTTCACGATCACCGGTCGTGGAACCGTCGTCACGGGCCGTGCAGAGCGCGGAACCCTCGCCATCAACTCCGAGGTCGAGATCGTCGGCATCCGTCCGACGCAGAAGACCACGGTCACCGGTATCGAGATGTTCCACAAGCAGCTCGACGAGGCATGGGCCGGCGAGAACTGTGGCCTGCTGCTTCGTGGCACCAAGCGCGAGGACGTCGAGCGCGGCCAGGTTGTCGTCAAGCCGGGTTCGGTTACGCCGCACACCCAGTTCGAGGGCACCGCCTACATCCTGTCGAAGGATGAGGGTGGCCGTCACAACCCGTTCTACGCGAACTACCGTCCGCAGTTCTACTTCCGCACCACCGACGTCACCGGCGTCATCACGCTGCCCGAGGGCACCGAGATGGTCATGCCCGGCGACACCGTTGGTATGACGGTCGAGCTGATCCAGCCCATCGCAATGGAGGACGGCCTCGGCTTCGCCATCCGCGAGGGTGGCCGCACCGTTGGTGCAGGAACGGTTACGAAGATCCTGAAGTAACTCTCAGCGGGGTAACCCGTTGGAGCCCAAAACGGGGTCGGACCTAATGGTCCGGCCCCGTTTTGCGTCCCCGGCGCCGTTTCCGCCCGTTTGGGACGAATTCGCCTGCGCGCGCGGTGCAATTCGTCCCAAACGGGATGGAACACACCGGCTGTCTGCTCCTACCCGTCGTCGGCGTCAGACCTCTCGCCACCAAGTAGTGACGATTTACGATTGAAGACTTTGTTCGTCGCCAGCATGAGCGGATGATCGAAGCAACTGACGACATCGACTTTGCCCGTGACGAAGAGCGACTTGGTCGATCTCGTCGTACTCTCTCGCGGTCCGCGAGCAAAGGCGAGGCTCGACGAATCGCGAGGGGCGCCTATGTTCCCGAGGAGACGTGGCGAGACGCGACCGCGAGCGAACGGTACCTGGCACAAGTGGCCGCAGTCGCCCTTACCCGGCGTAGCCCTGCGGTCGTCTCGCATTGGTCGGCCGCCGCCATGCACGGTCTGCCCCGCATCGGAGCGTGGCCCACGCATATCCATTTCACCGTGCCAGTCTCAGCAAGCAGTGGGACAAAGAACGGGATTGTGAAACACGCGTTGCCGCTTGTCGACGACGACATAGAAGTGGTCGCTGGAATTGCGGTGACGTCACTCACCCGGACGTTGCTGGACATCGCTGCGACCAGTACGTTTCGCGACGCAGTCGTGGTCGCAGACGCCGCTCTGCTTGTTGACCGGTACGGCCACCGGCCACCCATGGTCACGCGAGAGCAACTCGAGGCGGCCTGGGAACGAGCCCAACCGATGAGGGCGCACGCGAAGACAAAGGCTGTACTGCAATTCGCCGAAACGCGTGCGGAAACCCCCATCGAATCGGTGAGCCGAGTCTCGATGCGAGCGATCGGAGTACCGCGACCTATGCTTCAGCTCGCTCACTACGACTCGCAGGGGTTTATTGGTGAAACAGACTTTGCGTGGCCCGATTTCGGTGCAGTGGGGGAGGCGGATGGCGATCAGAAATATCTCGACGCCGCCTTTCGCAGGGGTCGTACACCGGAGCAGGTTCTTCTCGACGAGAAACATCGCGAGGACAGGCTTCGAGCGCTGCCGAGACGGGTGGCGCGTTGGCCTTGGTCGGTAGCCGTTTCGCCGCGCCTGCTTCGCCGCCGGTTGGAGGCGCTCGGACTACCGACCGGGTACCACTGGTGATCGCGGGTAACTTTCCCCTTTGGGACAAATTGCCCTGCGCGCCAGGGCGAAATTGTCCCAAACGGGCGGGAAACCCGCGCGGTCGGGGAACCTGAGGAGACTCACACGTTGGCGGATCAGGGAGGAAATCCGAGGGCGAACGTGACAGGATCGGGCCGTGAGTGTTCCGGCTGTGATTCTGGTCGTCGAGGACGACCCGGAGATGCGCCTGCTGCTTGACCGCGGTCTCTCCGCAGAGGGCTACGACATCCGCGCCGTCGACAACGGCGTGGATGCGCTCATCACCGCCCGTAACGAGCCGGTCGCCGGCGCGGTCATCGACGTCATGTTGCCGGGGATGTCGGGCTTCGAGGTCTGCAGGAGGCTTCGCGACGGCGAGGAATCGTTTCCGATTCTCCTGCTTACCGCCCGCGACGCCGTACAGGACCGCGTCTTCGGCCTCGACAGCGGGGCGGATGACTACCTGACGAAACCCTTCGACTTCACCGAGCTCTCCGCTCGGGTTCGGGCGATGTTGCGCCGCAACTCGGGCGTCGACCGGATGCGCGTCGCCGTCGGCAATCTCCTGCTGGACTCCGAGACGCTGCGGGTGACGTGCGGCGATGCGGCCATCCCGACGAGCCCGAAGGAGTTCGCCCTGCTCCGCCTCCTGGCGCTGGAGGCCGGGACGGCCGTCAGTCGCGTGCGCATCCTGGAGACCGTCTGGGGCTCCGCCGAACACATCGACGCCAACATCGTGGACCAGTACATCAGCTATCTCCGGCACAAACTCGACCCGGAGCGCTGCGGCTTTCGCATCGTGACGGTTCGCGGCAGCGGCTACCTGATCGAGGTCGCGTAGGTGCGCTGGCTTCGCGGGCAGACCATTCGCGGTCGGATCACTCTCTGGGCTGTGCTCATTGCCGTATTGCTGGTGGCGGCGGCCGCATTCGCCTTTCGCGCGGGCGTTGACACGATTGTCGCGTCGTCGACGCACACGCTCCTGTCCAGTAATGGGTCGGCATTCGAGTCGGCCATCCGTCAAGGGACGACCAAGAACTTCTCACCCGCGGGCGAGGACCAGCTCCTCGCGGTCGTCGACCCGGCGGGCAAGGTGGTGACGTCGACGCTCCCGGACAGTCTCGAGGACCGAATTGCCCGCCTGACCCGCCTCGATCACGGACTTCGCCAGGTGCGGATTTCGCCGACGCTTCAGTACGACGTCGTCAACGAGACCGTCCCCGTGCCGGACGGTACATGGCACATCATTGAGGCGCGCAACACCGACTCCGGCCAGGACGTGCTCAACGGCCTCACCTTCGTGCTGGCGATCGGCGCCGTGTTGTTGGTGATCGGCTTTGGAGTGTCGACCTGGCTCGTGAGCGGGCTCGCATTGCGGCCCGTGAGCCGGATGCGCGAGCAGGCGAGCCTGCTGTCCCACTCGGCGACCGCGGACACCCTGCCCGTCGGCCCGGCTCGCGACGAGCTGTCGGCGCTTGCGGAGACCCTCAATGCGTTCATCACGTCGGTGCGGTCGTCCGCGGATCGCGAGCGGCAGATGGTGGCGGATGCTAGCCACGAGCTGCGCACGCCCGTCGCCGTCCTGCGTACCCAGCTGCAGTTGGCCCACCTGTCCTCGGGCGATGCGACCGCCCTTGAGGGGGAGATCACGGCTGCAGAGGGCACCCTCGATCGGCTCTCGAATCTCACCACCAACCTGCTCACCCTCTCCCGCATCGAGGCGGAGGAACCGCCCCCAGCCTCGTCGGGTGAGACCCTCCTGTCCGAGTTCCTCGCCAGCATGGATCGCGCGATCGTGCTGGGGTCAACGCGAGCCGTCTCGGTCGACTTCAGCAACGGCAGGGTGAAGCCGAGGATCATGGTCGCCATCCGGCCGGTCGACTTTGCCGGACTGGTCGACAACCTGGTCGCCAACGCGATCGCAGCCTCGCCCCGCGGCGCTGCCGTGACCGTGACTCTCGTCGTCTCGGATCCCTGGCTGGTCCTCACTGTGATCGACTCGGGCCACGGGATGTCTGAAGAGTTTCTGCAGGTCGCATTCGACCGGTTCAGCCGGGGCGCGTCGTCGACTCCCCGGCCAACTGGGAGTGGTCTGGGGCTCGCTATCGTGAAGGCGATCGTGACTCGGAGCGGCGGGGACGTCGACTTGGAGTCACGCGCGGAGGGCGGCACCAGTGCCGTGGTGCGCCTCCCGCTGCTCGGAGGCTGACCGACCGGAATCGTCCTGTGTGAAGTCTCAGGGCTTCGCCCCGCCTTTTGGGTCGGGGGTCCAGCCGTGGGACGCAATATCGGTGCATGAGAAGCAGCAGTCGCGACCGCAGCGCCCTTGTGGTCATCCCCACCTACAACGAGATCGGCAACCTCGCCGCGATTACCCAGCGTGTTCTCGCCGCCGACGACGCCATCGACATCCTCGTCGTCGACGACAATTCGCCCGACGGCACCGGCCGTCTCGCCGATGAGCTTGCCGGTGCGTCCGCTCGCATATCGGTGCTGCACCGCCCGGGCAAGCAGGGGCTTGGGGCGGCGTACCGGGCCGGATTCGGTTGGGGGTTGAGGGCCGGCTACGACGTGCTCGTCGAGATGGATGGAGACGGGTCGCACCGGCCCGAGGAACTGCCCGAACTCCTCGACGGTCTCGAGGACGCGGATGTCGTCCTCGGCTCCCGCTGGGTACCTGGCGGGGGAGCGCCGGTCTGGGCCTTCCGTCGTCGGCTGCTGTCGCGCGCGGGAAGTCTGTATGCCCGATTTGCCCTCGGCCTACCGTTCTCGGACATCACCGGAGGGTATCGGGTCTTTCGAGCGAGCGCGCTTACCGTGGTCGATTACGTCTCGGTCGAGGCGCAGGGCTACTGCTTCCAGATCGAGATGCTGTGGCGAGCGAACCGGGCCGGCCTGTCGATCCGGGAGGTCCCGATCACGTTCGCCGAACGGCTCTCCGGGGAGTCGAAGATGGACTTGGCGATCGTGGTAGAGGCGATGGCGCGCGTCACATTCTGGGGCGTCCGCGACCTGCCCCGCCGAGCGGCTAGCCTTTTGGGTGATGGTAAGCCTTCCGATTCACCACAGGTACACCGCGGGCTTGCTCCTGCTCACAGCGTCGACGGGCGTGATTGACGCCGACAGCTATCTCGCCCTCGATCACGTCTTCACGGGCAACATGACCGGCAATGTGCTCTTCATTGGCTTCGCGCTCGCCGGGGTGGCCGGCATCCCGTTCGTGAACAACGTCATCGCCTTGCTCGGGTTCGTCGTTGGAACAATCGTGGGCGGCAGGATCGTGGGTCGCGGCCACGCCAAGGGGCTGCCGCGGGTTTCCGCGTGGCTGCTTCTGGGCGGCGGCATCGTTGCCATCGGTCTCGCGACGACGTGGACGGTGCTTGGCCACCTCGCCACCCCCGTGCTGTTCACCGTCACGTTCCTGCTGGCGTCGGTCATGGGGTCGCAGGTTTCCGCGGTCAAACCGATCGGCAACAGCGACGTCACGACAATCGTGGTGACGAACACGCTGGCCAACCTGGCCCGCGACTCGCGCCTCGCCGGCGGCAAACACGAGAACTGGGCGCCCCGGCTCCTTGCGGTTCTCGCCATGGGGATTGGTGCGGCCGTTGGTGCCCTCATCATCCATTTCACCGATGGTTCGATCGCCCTGTACGGCGCGATGATCTTCTACCTGGCGGGCGTACTAACGCTGGTGCTCACCTCCCGGATCGGCGCGACAGCGGCAACCACGTAATACAACTGAGCGAGCCCGAAGGGCGAGTCGACGCGACGCATCGTCGACGCGACACGCCCGGGTTGCAGCAATGCATCGGATGTGGCAAACTCGTGTAGTTCCACATTCCGGCGCTTCGCGCCCGGATCACCATTTCGGTGGGTTTGATCTCCGTTTCGGCAGATATCGATCCAC
>JAUZFP010000052.1 GCA_030838475.1 Actinomycetota bacterium | reverse complement strand
TATCTCGCCTCAAGAATATGGGTAGAAACACGAAAGGCCGCCCAGATGGTATCTGGGCGGCCTTCCTGCTTAGTCGATTGACTACGCGAGGAACTCCGCCAGGTCGGCCTCGAGGGCCGGCTTGGGCTTCGCGCCGATGACGGTCTTGACGACCTGTCCGCCGCGGAAGACCTTCATCGCCGGGATGGACGTGATCTGGTATTTCATCGCCATCGCCGGGTTGTCGTCGACGTTGAGCTTGACGACCTTGATCTTGTCGGAGTGCTCACTCGCGATCTGGTCGAGAATCGGGGAGACGGCGCGACACGGGCCGCACCACTCGGCCCAGAAGTCCACCATGATGGTGTCGCTCGAGTCGAGGACGTCGACCTGGAAGCTGTCGTCGGTTACTGCCTTTGCTTCTGACATTCGTATTTCCTTATCTATTTCGCGAAAAACTGTTTGTTCGGGGAGAAAATTCAGGCGCTCACGGCAACGGGCTCTACGCGCGCCTTGAGCTCCGCGGGGAGCGCGGCGAGGTAGTGCTCCGCGTCGAGCGCCGCGACCGTGCCGGATCCCGCAGCGGTTACCGCCTGGCGGTAGGTCGGGTCGATGACGTCGCCTGCCGCGAAGACGCCGGGCAGGCTGGTGCGGGAGCTGCGGCCGTCGACGGCGATGGTGCCGAGCGACGTGAGGTCGAGTTGATCGTGGATGAGGTGGGTGCGTGGGTCCGCGCCGATCGCAATGAAGAGTCCGCTGACATCCAGCGTGGTCTCCGTGCCGTCCCTGGTGTCGACGATGCCGATGCCGGTCACCAGCTCGTCGCCGTAGATGTGCTCAACGGTCTTGTTGAACAGGAACTCGATCTTGGGGTTCGCCTCGGCGCGCTCCTGCATGACCATGGATGCCCGCAGGGTGTCGCCACGGTGGATGACGTAGACCTTGTCGGCGAACTTCGTCAGGAAGGTCGCCTCCTCCATCGCGGAGTCGCCACCGCCGACCACGGCGATCGTCTTCTTGCGGAAGAAGAACCCATCACACGTTGCACACCACGAGACGCCGTGGCCGCTCATGCGCTCCTCATCCGCGATTCCCAGCTTGCGGTAGGCGGAGCCGGTGGCGAAGATGACCGACAGTGCCTCGTGCACGTCGCCGTTGCCCAGCGTGACCGTCTTAACGTCGCCGGCGAGGTCGAGGGAGACGACGTCATCCAGCACGATCTCCGCGCCAAAACGCTCGGCCTGCTCCTGCATCTTGATCATGAGCTCGGGGCCCTGGATGCCATCCGGGAAGCCCGGGTAGTTCTCGACCTCGGTGGTCTTCATGAGCTCGCCGCCGGCCTCGACCGAGCTCGCAATCACGAGGGGTCTGAGGTTGGCACGTGCGGCATAGATCGCCGCCGTGTATCCCGCAGGACCGGAACCAATGATGATTACTTCGCGCACGTAGGCACATCTCCTCGAAGAGCTATTCGCTGATGTACAACCAATCCTATGGTCGGGCTATTCCGCAGGATCATCGGCAACCGATCGCGTTCTCGCGGCTATCGGCCGGGCCGCAGTCGGCGCAAAACCGGTGCGGCGAGTTCGCGCAGTTCCGGCGACCTCAACAGCGCGAGTACCGCCACATACACGACCGCCATTCCCGCGCCGATAGCGGCAACCGACACGATCGCCTGGGTGATGCCGGACTGGGCGAATCCGCCCGAGAACGCGCCGAGGGCGAAGTCGAGGCCGACCCCGGCCGCGGCCGCGGGCACCAGGGCGATCAGGAACAGGACGTAGGCGCGCGCCACCGACCCCGTGCCGAGCCGGTGCATCCGACGTCGCAGAAGGAGCGCGGCCACCAGCAGCAGCACGAAGTCGGCGATCGTGGTTGACACGGCAATCCCGAAGGCGATCGAACTGCTCGCGAGCGTCGCGGACACCAGCATTCCGGCGACGAGCAGGACGGACTGGAAGGTCTGGAACAGGAACGGTGTGCGGGTGTCCTCGAGGGCGTAGAACGCGCGCTGCAGCACGAACACGATGCTGAACGGCAGCAGGCCAACGAGATAAGCGACGAGGACCGCCGCCATCGCGTGCGCGGCGGAGGGGTCACGGGAAAACACAGCGGAGAGGGGGTTCGCGACCACGATCAGGGCGACGCAGGCAAAGAGCAGAAGCATGCCGATCGTGCGCAGGGATGCGCCGATGTCCCGCCGCAGCGCATCGAAGTCGCCACGATGCGCGTGCCCGCTAATCCGGGTGAAGTACGGCGTCGCGATCGAGATGGTGATGATGCCGTGCGGCAGCATGAAGATGAGCCAGGCGAAACGAAGCACGGCATTTGACGGGTTGTGCGAACCCGCGAGGGTGGCGACCTTCGACTGCACGATGCCAGCGAGCTGGGTGATGAGGATCATCAGGAAGGTCCAGAACGCGGCCCTACCGACCCGGCCGAGACCCACTCCGCGCCAGCGAAACTCAGGGCGGTAGTGCAGGCCGGCTTTCCGCCAGAACAGGACGAGGAAGATGGTCTGGCCGACGACCCCGAGGGTTGCCGAGCCACCAATCAGGGCAATCATTCCCGAAGTCCATGCGGACGAGTTCGAATGCTGGACCGCCGAGAACAGCAGGTTGAAGGCCAGAAGTCCCGCGATGGCGACGAGGTTGTTAACAACCGGCGCCCAGGTGAACGGGCCGAACACCCTCCGCGCGTTGAGCACCTCGCCGAGCAGGCTATACAGCGCGTAGAAGAAAATCTGGGGCAGGCACCAATACGCGAACGCGGTCGCCAGCCCGAAGTCGGCGGCGCTCAGGCCCTTGGCTGATCCGCCGACCTGTTGTTGGGCGTAGAGATTGACGAGGGGGGACGCGAGCAGAGTGGCGACGATCGCGATCGCCAGGAACACGACGATACCCAGCGTGACGATGCGGTTGATGAACTTCTCGCCGCCATCGGGGTTCTGGCCGGCCCGCACGATTTGCGGCACGAGGATTGCGCTCAGCAGTCCGCCGGCGATGAGCGCATAGATATTGTTCGGCAACTGATTGGCAATGGTGAAGGTGTTTGCCGCCGCCCCCTGGGTGCCGAGGGTGTTCGCCAGCACGACGGCGCTGATGAATCCGAGAATGCGAGAGACGATCGTGCCGCTCGCGAGCAGGGCGCTGGCTCGTCCGATCCCGCTACCGGGAGACGGCGGGGAGTCTGCGGCGAGCTCGCTCGTCACGTCGCATCCGAAGAATGGGCGGCCTTGCGGCGAGCTCTGATCGTGCGGATGATTCCGAATGCGAAGAGCCCGACGATGAGAGCGGCGAAGATGAGTGTCCCCGCGGTCTCCCAACCGGCCTGAACGTTGATGTTGATCGTCACCGACTTGCCGATCTGAATGCCAGTACTGGATCTGAGCGTTACGACGATCGATGCTTTGCCGTTGGAGAGCGCGGACATCGGAATGAGGATGCGCTTCTGCGCGCCCTCATCGACCGTGACCGTCTGAACGGTGTCCTTCTTGTCGAGCGTGACCCTGGTCGACAGCGAGGCGACAACGAGGCTGACAGTGACGTCCTGGTCGAGGCCATTGCTCACCGACACGGGAAGGGACGTCTGGTCGGCGATGGCGAGGATCTCATTGCTCGGGTCGACCTTTACCGACCCCACGACCTTGTCGGATTGCACCAGGAACGCTCGTCCCGCGGTTAGCCAGCTAGTCGGTGTCCACTCGTTCGACAGGAGCGAGAGGAGTTGAAGCCGAGTGCTCGAGGTGAGGATGTCCGGCGCCTTGGCAATTGGCGCAAAACTGACGATGCTCCTTTCGGCCGCCAGCATCGAGGTGACGAGCGCGATTCGCGAGCTCGACTGGGTCTTCTTCGCGATGGTGGTGGTCACCGGTGAGGCCGTCAGGATGCCGGCCAAGGTGGTCGGGGTGGACCAGGAATGCGCAGAAATCTCGCTAACACTGCGCTCGAAGTTCGTGTCCGCGGTCGCCCAGTTGCGCCCGAGCGTAAGGAGAACGGTGGGTGGGCTGCCCCCAGCCTCACGGCTCACGAGGGCGAGCGATGTCGTCAACTCGGTGAGCGCTTCACTCGAGGCAGCCCTGACCGTTGACTGGATCGCCGTGCGGAGGTACCCCGAGAGGACGGAGTCGGAGATCGCGAGTGTGGTGTTGCCCACCTTCGCCGACGCGCCGGCGTTGCCTGGCTGGGTCACATTCGTGCTCGCGAGGATCGCGGAGGTGAGTCCGGACTGGTCCAGCTTTGCCAGGTCTGAGGTGACGACACTGTTTTCGGCAGGCCAGGACAGCAGCGGAAGCGTGTAGTTCCAGGCGACCAGTGTCGCCGAGGTGGGAACAACGGGAGTCGTCGGTCCGCTCGTTGGCGTCGGGGTGGGTGTCCCGCCGGGGGGCGTCTGATCGACCGGGAACTGGCTGGGGTCGATCGCGTAGTCGAGCGACTTGGTCTCGAGTATCGAGGACTCGCCGGCGTGCAGCGGCGCGGTGACATCGGCGTCCGCCCAGGCGAGCGGGAACGTCTCATTGGGCAGCGCGCGCAACTGGTCCAGCCAGTCGCGGGCGGACTGCGGCGCACCGTTCCCCAGCACTCTGATGGATGCGAGGATCCGCGGGTCGATGCCCACCGCTACCGCCTGGTTTTGGATATCGCCTATTTCGCGGGTGAGCATCCCACCGGGTGCGGTGTAGGTGGAGAGTTCGGCTGCCGTGAGAAAGGTGGACTCGCCCGCCGGAACGGTGAGTGCAACGGCGACGGCGACCGGCACCGCCGTGGGCGAGCTGACGTTCCACGCAACGGCCGAGCGAGCTTCGCCTAGCGTCTTGCCCGCCGTGGCAATGGTCACCGAGACCGGATAAACACCGGCGGCGCCGAACGGGAGCGATGCCGCGGGAATCGTCACCGGCACGCCAGAGCTCAGTCCGCCGGCGACGAGGGGAAAGCTCGCGGTACCTACCGCTCGCGCGGCGAGATTGGTCTTGTTCGCTCCGGAGAACCAGTCCGCCAGTGTTGACGAGTTCGCCACCGGGGCGCCGGCCACCGACACGGAAACCGTCGCGGCCTCCGTCGCTGCGGTCGTCCCGTTCGTCAGTGAAACGAAGAGTCGCAGCGCGGCTCCCGCGGCGAGATCACCCGAGTCTGCGGGCACCGCCGCGACCGTGATCGCGCCTGCTGGGGTCGCTGCAACCGCGGGGATCCCCGGCCCGGCGAGCGCGAGAACGACCAGTGCCACCATCACACCCGCGAGTCGTTTTCCCGGCCGACGGGGGGAAAATCGTGCGGCTGGCATGCCCCCAAGTCTATGGGCACCCCTATGAGTCGCCCCTGAGACCTCGGAAGCACGGCCGGGGCGCTGTGGCAAGCTAAAGCACTATGAACAGCGTGGCATCCGGAGTCGGACGACTGGATGCACTCGCGACCTCGCCCGTCGTCGATCTCCTGGCCACCGCGTTCGCCACCGCCGGACACGAACTCGCGCTGGTCGGTGGTCCGGTACGCGACGCATTCCTCGGGCGCGCGATCAGCGACCTCGATTTCACGACCAGCGCGCGACCCGACGATATTCTGCGCATCGTCACCCCACTCTCGGAGACCCAGTGGGATGTGGGTCGGGACTTTGGCACGATTGGCGCACTCGTGCGCGGTGAACCGGTCGAGATCACGACCTATCGGGCGGATGCGTACGACGGCGCAACCCGCAAACCCCTGGTCGAATTCGGCGACACTCTCGACGGCGATCTGGTCCGGCGGGACTTCTCCGTCAACGCGATGGCGCTTCGGCTACCCGAGCGGGTGCTTGTCGACCCATCCGGCGGCATGGAGGACCTGCTTGCCGGTCGACTGTGTACGCCCGGGCCGCCCGAGGTCTCGTTCGGCGATGATCCGCTGCGGATGCTGCGGGCCGCACGCTTTACCAGCCAACTCGGGTTCACGGCGACTCCCGAAACGGTGACGGCGATGATCGACCTGGCGCCGCGCATCGAGATCGTGAGCGTCGAGCGGATCAACGCGGAGTTGTCCAAACTGCTCCTCACGGACTCGCCGCGGGCGGGCATCCAGCTGCTGGTCGACACCGGTCTCGCCCAGCTGATCCTCCCCGAGGTGTCGGCGCTGCGACTCGAGATCGATGAGCACGCGCACCATAAGGATGTCTACGAGCACAGCCTCACCGTGCTCGACCAGGCCATCGGCTACGAGAAGGCGCGGGGTCTCGAGCCCGATCTGGTGCTGCGCCTCGCCGCGCTCCTTCACGACATCGGAAAGCCCGCGACGAAGCGGGTCGAGGCGCGAGGGGTGGTCAGCTTTCACCACCACGACACGGTCGGGTCCAAGCTCGCGGCGAAGCGACTCACCGCGCTCCGTTTTGACAAGGAAACCGTCGCCGCCGTCGCGAGGCTGATCGAGTTGCATCTGCGGTTCTTCGGGTACACCGAGGGGGCGTGGACCGACTCGGCCGTCCGTCGGTACGTGCGCGACGCCGGGCCTCTGTTGGAGCGACTCCACATCCTGACCCGCGCGGACGTCACTACCCGCAATCGCCGAAAGGCCGACCAGCTGGGGTTCGCCTACGACGACCTCGAGACCAGGATCGCGGAGATCGCCGAA
The DNA here is from genome assembly GCA_030838475.1 of Actinomycetota bacterium. Lineage (GTDB taxonomy): Bacteria > Actinomycetota > Actinomycetes > Actinomycetales > Microbacteriaceae > Galbitalea. The sequence goes on along the minus strand of JAUZFP010000052.1, from coordinate 2,630 downwards.
GCCGAGGGGGTAGCGGCCGTTCGACCTGACCTCGACGGCGAGCAGATCATGAGAATCCTCGATCTGAGGCCCGGCCGCGAGGTCGGCGAGGCCTATCGGTTCCTGCTCGAGTTGCGCCTGGATGAGGGTCCGCTCGGCGAGGCGGAGGCCGAGGGGAAGCTCCGCGCCTGGTGGGCGGACCGCACCTAGACCGATCGGTGCGCCGGGTTGGTAAGGTGAGCCAGTGCTGGGGACCCGAGGGATCATCAGAGTCATGCCGATCATGGCCATTGTGTTAGTTCTGGCTGGGTGCGCCGACCCCACTCCGTCGCCGCCGAAGCACACGGCCACCGCCACGCCCACTTCAGCGCCCAGAGCGGCCAGCACTCCGGGCTCCCGTGTGCCGGTGGGATGCGCCGACCTGCTCGGAATGCCGAATGTGCAGGCGCTGGCCGGTGCGAGCGAGAAAGTTGAACAGGACGAGCGTTCGAAGCCGACATCGCTTACGGATATCGCCCAGCAGCAATACGGGGCAGAAGATTGCATTTGGGACGGCAACGCCACCGGCACGGACACGACGGCCGGCGCATATCTCAGAGTTGATGTGGCGCCGGAGGCGAAAGCAGAATTCGGGAACCAGTTCACCACGCTGATGTCGACCACGACGAACACTCCCCACTCGCCGGCAACAGAGAACGTCGCGGGAGACGAGTCAGGGTTCTGGTGCGCCACAAATCTGGACATCCTTGGTTCGGATGCGCCTTCACTCACCTGTGATGCGGAAATGCTCGTGGACGACTACTGGGTCAGCATCGAAATCGGAGATGTCTCCGGGATTACTCGCGCGCAGCTTACAGATGGGCTTACGGCGAGCCTGCGACATATTGCCTCCGGGCTGCACACCTTTGGCGCCCCAAAGACGATCGCCTGGCGGCCGCCTGAAACCACGCCCCCGGCGTTTTGCTCTGATTCGGCGAGCACAGCGACGGTAAGGGCGATAATGGGCGCGCCGAGCCTGGCGGTTTACCCGACGGGGACGTGGTCGATCTATGCCTCCCGGATTGGTCTCGACGGGCGACACGCCCTCTGCTACTGGACCAGCCAAACGGCGGGATCCGTTGACGTAGAGCTTCTGGCCGGAGGATCGTGGGCGATTCCAGGCTTCAAGCCCGTATTCGGCGACTCGATCGTGCAGTCGGTCTCGCCGGCGACCGTGCCGGGAGCGACCTCGGCTCTGCTGGGGTGCGACAGCGGCTCCTGCAGTGCGTTTCTTGCCGTCGGTCCGACGGCAGTAATGCTTGATTTCGACGATCTCGGCGCAGCTAAGGACATTCCCGCCTTAAGCGCCTTCGCGAAGGCAATCGCCGCGAGTTAGCTGAAACGCCTGTCTAGGAGTTGTCGCGGATGAACTGCTCGAGGAGTTCGCGCGCAACCGGGTCCGGATACTGCACGGGCGGCGACTTCATCAGGTAGGCGGATGCGGCCTCGAGCGGTCCGCCGATACCCGCCTCGAGCGCCACCCCGGCTGCCCGGATGGCGTCGATGACGACGCCGGCGCTGTTGGGTGAGTCCCAGACCTCGAGCTTGTATTCGAGACTGGTCGGCGCGTTCCCGAAGCCGTGACCCTCGAGTCGAACGAAGGCAATCTTGCGGTCGTGCAACCACGGCACGTGATCGCTCGGCCCGATGTGCACGTTGTCGGGGTCGAGGGTCGCCCCGAGGTTGCTGGTGACGGACTGTGTCTTCGAGATCTTCTTGGACTGGAGGCGTGACCGCTCCAGCATGTTCTTGAAGTCCATGTTGCCGCCGACATTGAGCTGGTAGGTGCGGTCAAGCACGAGCCCACGCTCCTCGAACAGGCGCGCGAGAACGCGGTGAGTGATGGTGGCACCGAGCTGACTCTTAATGTCATCGCCCACGATCGGGATGCCCGCCGCGCGAAATTTCTCGGCCCAGACCGGGTCGCTCGCGATGAATACCGGTAGAGCATTGACGACCGCGACCCCGGCATCGAGTGCGGCCTGGGCGTAGAAGCGGGCGGCATCCTCTGACCCGACCGGCAAGTAGCAGACCAGTACCTGCGCTCCGGATTCGCGCAGGGCCGCCGCGACATCCACCACCGGCGCACTCGACTCGGTGATCAGTTCTCGGTAGAACTCGCCGAGACCGTCCAGGGTGGGACCGCGCTGCACGGTGACGCCGGTCGCCGCAACCTCGGCGAAGCGGAACGTGTCATTCTGGCTCGCCCAAATCGCCTCGGCGACGTCGGTGCCGACCTTCGTGGCATCCACATCGAACGCCGCAACGAACTCGATGTCGCCGACCCGAAACGGTCCGAACCGTGGATGCATGAGGCCGGGAACGGTCGCGGAATCATCCACGCCGGCATAGAACGTGACGCCCTGCACGAGCGCGTTGGCGCAGTTACCGACTCCGGCGATGGCAACCCTGAGGGTCATTGGTGCAGTGCTCCTTGATGGAGATCGGGAAATCCGTCTAAGCTAGACAGGTTGTCCGGGCCCCAGTGGTCTTGATCAACACGTCAACACCCTCCTGCTACAGATCGTCTGTAGCCGTTCTAGTCCGAAGGAGGTGGGTTTGTGACGCATCAGTACGAACTAATGGTGATCCTCGATCCAGAGATCGATGAG
>JAUZFP010000158.1 GCA_030838475.1 Actinomycetota bacterium | reverse complement strand
AGGTCACGCTGACGCCAGAGGTGCTGGTGAACGGCGGCCAGTTCAACGGCTGGGACAACGACGTCGTCGGCGCCGGGGCACCCGCGGGCGGAACCGGGGACGTGACGCGGTACGTCCGCACGATTGTCGTCACCAGCAACATCCTGACGACCGCCGGTTTCTATCTGGCATCGGCGTGCTCGCGACTCACTCTCCTCGGCGACCAGGGCCTGGTGAGCTTCGACAACACCGGATGCGGGCCCGGCTACTACGCCGACCTGCAGAAGCAGGTAGCGATCAACGACGGGGTCGAGCCAAGCACTCTCTGGCAGGACAAGTACCACACCCCGATCACGGCCAATCTCAACCGCGTTCAGAAACTGGATTTGTACGCGAGCGTGCGCGGCGACGTTCGCAGCTGTTTTGGCACGATTCCGTCGACCTCAGGGCCTTCGCCCGACGGGACAGGCTGGAAGACCTACGGACCTCTTCAGGGCGACGCACCAAGCTGCAACATCGCCGGCACCGCGAGCATTTGGACGCAGGCCTGCCAGACCGTCGTGACCACTCCGTCAATCACGGTCGATGGGGACGCGACCGCTGCCACCTACGATGCCTCGTCGCTGCCCGGGACGCTGTACCTCGTCGGCGCGGACGGTGTCGTGAGCGACTACGCGACGAGTGACTTCAGGTGGGCTCAGCTGATTCCGATCGACAGATCGAGCAACGGCAAGCTGAGCGTGACGGACGTGCCGCCCGGACCCTGCCATGACACTCCCGGTGCGTTCCCAGCTGATACGGATCTTCTGCTTGGCGCAGCCGCTCCATCTAACGGGTTCGCCTTCGACGGATGGACGGGCAGGAGAGAATCCGGCCTGTATACGGTCAACCCGATCGAGCAGGTGACAGACGACACGCAGCGTTCCCTGACGAACACCGCTCACTACACGGTCTCCTGCCACACGGTGACCCTCGGCGAGGGCATCTCGATCGTTGGCGATGCGCCACGGTGCCCGGGTTCGAGCGCGGCCGACAAGTCATACATCGCCGACGTGGCAATCCAGGTCAAGGCCATTCAGCACATCGGCAATCGCATCATTACGAAGTTCAACGGCAGTGTGATCGCGGATCAAATCACCAAGGATCCCGCCAGCGGCGACCTCACGGGTTTCGTGGTCATCGACGGCGACCAGAACGTTTCAGCGACCTACCTCACCAATGGCCAATACCTCGGGATAGGAATCGCGAAGGGGCTCAAGACCGTACTGGGCGTAGCAGCTGTCGCGGCACCAATCTTGCTCGGCGCGGTGTTTCCGCCGGCAGGCATCCTTTTCGCCGTGCTTGGAGCCGGCGCTGGCATCGCCAACCTCATCCCGGGTGGTGGCAAGGTCGCGGCGGTCTTTGAGCTGCTGAATCCGACCGCGATGACGACCTGTATCGCTCGCTGGTCGTTCAACAATGCGGGAGACCCGACGGGCGGCAAAAACATCGGAGCGATTGGGAAGACCGTCAAGACCCTTGGAAAGGAGGGCAAGTCGCTGTACGACGGCGGCCCCGACGTGGATTCCATCGTGGCGGGCGCGGCGGACGACATCAAACTCGGCGAAATTCTCGGCACAGTCGGCAGCGTCGCGGGCTTCGAATATGGCCTGTATTCGGCTGGCATCATGAACGTCAATGTGAGCAACCCGCAAACGGTCGCCGAAGTCAACGACACGTCGACCATGACGGGCTGCCTGGATGACCAGTGGAAGGCGGCCGGCGCGAACGTCGGCTAGTTCTTCAGGAGCGAAAGCTCGATACGGTTGAGCGTGGACCCCGTCGACGCGCTGAACGAGATTGCGTTCCTGCTTGAGCTGGATCGGGCATCCGAGTTCAAGACGAAGGCCTTCCGAGCTGCGGCGGCCGCGCTAGCGAAGGTGCCCGCCGATCAACGACGGGGCCAGGTAGACAGTGGCGAACTCAAGAAAACCAAAGGCATTGGCGGGACAAGCTACGAGGTCATCGTCGAGGCGCTCGCAGGTGAGGTTCCCGAATATCTGAAGGCCGCGCGCGAACGCAGGGTCGAGTCGCAGGTGACAGGGGGCGAAGGGCTGCTGCCGTTGCTCAGGGGTGACCTCCATGCCCACAGCGACTGGTCGGATGGCACGACCTCGGTCGAGCTCATGGTCGCTGCCGCGCGGTCCCTCGGTCGCGAATACCTCGCACTCACCGACCATTCGCCGCGACTGAAGGTTGCCAACGGTCTCACCGTCGAACGCCTCCGCAAACAGCTGGATGTCGTCGACGCGATCAACAAGGGCGCGGACAGCTTCCGTCTACTCGGGGGAATCGAGGTCGACATCCTCGACGACGGCGGGTTAGACCAGACCGACGCGATGCTGGATCGACTGGACATCGTCGTGGCCAGCGTCCACTCCAAGCTCAGGATGGAGTCGCACGAGATGACGGAGCGAATGCTCGGCGCCATCGCGGATCGGCACACCAACATCCTCGGTCATTGCACCGGGCGGCTCGTGGAAGGCTCGCGTGGAACCCGTCCGCCGTCGACGTTCGACGCGAGGGCCGTGTTCGCGGCGTGCGTCGCCAACAACGTCGCGGTGGAGATCAACTCCCGCCCGGAGCGCCGCGATCCACCTGGTCCGCTCATCGACCTCGCACTGGAGGCGGGCTGCCTCTTCAGTATCGACACGGACGCCCACGCACCGGGTCAGCTCGCCCTGCTCGATTACGGGGCGGCGCGAGCCGAAGCCCACAAGATCCCGGCCGACCGGATCATTACGACCTGGCCGCTCGACCGCCTGCTCGACTGGGCTAAGGGGTAGCTGCCGGCTCTCGCAGAACCTTCACCATCGGCCGACCCTTCGCGAGCTCGTCGACGAGTTTGTCGAGGTAGCGGATCTTCTGCATCAGTGGGTCTTCGATCTCCTCGACGCGTACGCCGCAGATCATGCCGGTGATGAGGGTGACATTCGGGTTCAGGTGCGCGTCCGCAAAGAACTCCTCGAACGTGCTCCCGGCGGCGATGTGGTCCCGCAATTGCTCAGCGGTAAAGCCCGTCAGCCACTCGATCACGACGTCCAGCTCGGCCTCGGTGCGACCCTTCCTCTCGAGCTTGGTGACATAGAGGGGATAGACGGAGCTGAAGGTGGCCGTGAAAATTCTGCTCACGGCGGCAATTCTAGCCATTGTCGCCCAAGTGGCGGACGGGGCCGACTTGGACACTCTGTCGACATCCGGACAAAAGGAAACCAATCCGTCCATCGCGCCACCGGGGGCGCAGGAGAACACGAGACAGTCGGAACAGCGTTCGTCGGGACTGCCGGATGACCCTCATACTCGTAGCCGTGAATCAGATCGACCCAGTACCAGTCGCGCCCAGCCTCGACCGCCGCAAATTCGTGATGGAGTCCTCGACGAACAGCGCGGTCGATCCAGACTCACCATCGTCGTTCCAGTATTTCGAACGCGATGGTGTGATCTGGGGCGACTATGACGGAGACACCGTGACTTTTGGTCGATTCGTCGGCACGCGCGTGGGAAACCAACTCTCGGTGTCGTTCGCCCACGTGATGGCTGACGACGGTCGCGTCATCACAGGCACAAGCGGAAGCGTTGTCGAAGTGAGCACCGACGGGATTCGGCTCGTGGAGAACTTCACCATCGACGACGTCGATCACGTCAGCATCTGTGTCGAGGTCCCGGAGAGCTAGCGCCCGCCCGCATCTCTGCCGTTGCCTGCCGTCGTAAATCGCGTCATTCCCATGCGATTCGACATTCCCGATCGGTCCGGGATGTCCGAAGGAAGTACGTAGGACTTCCGAACCACCTCGTCGAGCGCGACGACACTCACCACCGACTTCACCTCGGGACGCGCGGCGACAACCCCAGTGACGAAGTCGTGAATACCTCCGATATCAACGGCGCGGATGAGTAGCATCGCGTCGTGTTCGCCGGTGGTGATCGCGCAGTACTCGACGTCGGGCATCTGCAGCAGGCCCTCCCGAAAACGGTGCCAGCTCTGTGGATGCACCGTCACGTAGACGAGAGCACAGACACCCAGACCAACCAGAGACGGGTCGATCTGGGCCGAGAATCCGGTGATGATCCCGGAGGCGATCAGCTGCTCGACCCTGTTGTACACGCTCGCACGTGAGACGTTGACCCTGTCCGCGAGTGCCGCCATCGAGATGCGCCCGTCGTCCCGTAGAACGGCCAGGATGCGCATGTTGACGTCATCGAGCGCGGTCAACTTTTGTCCAGAGAGCGCCTGCCCGTCTTGCTCCGTTTTGAACACTTTGCGCTCCAGATTCTATTGAGACTCAAATTCGTCTACGGTTTTCGACCGGTGGGGGAATAACGATACGGAATATGTAACTCTTTCTCCATACCGTCCAACAGCAAATGTATTCTGGGCGGCCGTTCGGCGCGACGGCGGGCCATCCACCAGTCGCGAGCTATTCCGTTCCGGTCGGCACCGACCGTGCCGGCCCTTCCCCCAGGAGGCATCATGGTTTTCCGCTCCGCTAAGACCAGAATCGCGGTCGGCTCGGCTGCCGTCGCGCTTGCTCTGGTCGTCACCGGTTGTTCGTCCGGCAAGACGACCGGCAGCGACTCAGCCGCCAAGACGATCACCATCGACAAGGCTTTCGACCTGAAGACGGCCGATCCGAGCCGCATGTATGAGCCCACCGGCGAGATGGTCGACAAGGCGCTCTACGAGACACTTCTCACCTTCAACGGCGGAGACGTCTCCAAGGTTGTTCCCGGCCTCGCGACGCTCAAGGAGTCGGCCGACGCCCAGACATTCACGCTGACACTGACGGGCACCCACAAGTTCTCAGATGGATCACCGATCACGGCCGACGACGTTGTGTTTTCGCTCGACCGGGTAATCGGCATCAAGGGCAACCCGTCCTTCCTTCTCGACGGCGTGACCGTGACGAAGAAGAACTCGACCACGGTTGTACTGACGACGAAGACGGCGACGCCAGCGCTTCCGTCCATTCTCGCCAACCCGGCCCTCGGCATCCTGAACTCGAAGGTCGTCAAGGCCCACGGCGGAACCACAACCGAGAAGGACGGCGCCGAGAAGTACCTCAACACTCACTCCGCGGGTTCCGGACCGTACATCCTGAGCTCGCTGAACCTGGCGTCCCAGGTGGTCCTCGCGGCGAACAAGAATTACGACGGCGCTGACAAGCCGACCTACTCTCGGGTTGTCATCCAAAACGTCCAGGGTCCCACCCAGAAGATTAATGTGCAGGGCGGAAGCGCGGATGTCGCGCTCGACCTCTCCGGCACGCAGGCGACCGGTCTCGGCAGCTCGGTCAGCGTGACCAGTGACCCGTCGGCCAACGTCATCTTCCTTCTGCTCAACCAGAATCCGACGATTTCGAAGTTCACGAGCAACCCTGACTTCGTCAAGGCGGTCAAGGAGGCGATCGACTACTCCGACCTCGTTTCGATCGCGGGTACCGGCACGTCGCAGGCACCGGGCGTCGTCCCCAGCATGTTCCTTGGCGCGCTCAAGGCTTCGGACGAGCTGAAGACGGATGCTTCCGCGGCTAAGGCCGACCTGGCGAAGAGCGGCTACGCCGGCGAGCCGGTGACGCTCAACTTCCCGAGCGACATCACGCTCAACGGAATTGAGTTCCCGACGATCGCGCAGAGGATCCAGTCTCAGTTGAAGGCGGCGGGCATCACGATCAACCTGGCGCCCGCGCCGGTCGCGACTGAACTCGACGCCTACCGCAACGGCACCGAGACGATCGGTCTTTGGTACTGGGGACCGGACTACCCGGACCCCAGCGACTACCTGGTCTTCTCGCCGGGCAACGTCGTCGGACTGCGAGCGGGATGGTCGGCTACCGCCGACGCCAGCATCTCGAAGCTCGCAGACGCGGCGACGGTTGGTGGCAGCAATGCCGCCCGCTCCAGCCAGTTCCAGGCGCTGCAGAAAGCATTGAACGCCTCGGGTCCGTTCATCCCGCTCCTGCAGCCGGGCAACAACATCGCCGCGAAGTCCACGGTGACCGGAGTTGTCTACAACGCAGTCTGGACGATCGACATCGCTGCACTGGGCAAAAAGTAGGACCTGCTCTTGACGAGCAGTCCAGCGGTCCGGGTCGTGCGCGT
>JAUZFP010000125.1 GCA_030838475.1 Actinomycetota bacterium | reverse complement strand
ACCTGGATTTGGTTGAGGTTGCTCCCAACTCCAAGCCGCCCGTCGCGAAGATCATGGACTTCGGCAAGTTCAAGTACGAAACGGCGCAGAAGGCGAAAGAGGCCCGGCGTAACCAGGCGAACACGATTCTCAAAGAGGTTCGTTTCCGTCTGAAAATTGACACGCACGACTACGAGACGAAGCGCAAGCGCGCTGAGGGCTTCCTGCAGGCTGGCGACAAGGTCAAGGCAATGATCCTGTTCCGCGGCCGCGAGCAGTCCCGACCAGAACAGGGTCACCGTCTCCTGCAAAAATTTGCCGAAGATGTTTCGGAGTTCGGCTCGGTCGAGTCGTCACCGATGATCGACGGACGCAACATGGTCATGGTCATCGGCCCGCTCAAGAACAAGGCGGAGGCGAAGGCCGAGGCCCAGGCGCGACAGGCAGCCAGCCGCCCGCCAAGAACTCCCAGTGCTGGTACGGATGCGCAAGCCGCTCCGGCGGCGCCCGCCCCCAAGGCGGTCGTCGAGAAGCCGGTAGTTGTAGCAGCAGAACCAGCAGAACCAGCAGCACCAACCGAACCAGCAGCACCCGTGGCTCCGGCCGCGGAGGCAGCAACGGCGGAGGCACCAACGCCCGAGGCAGCAAGCGCGGAAGCGCCAAAGGCCGAAGCTCCTAAGGCTCCGGCGGCGGCAAAGCCGGTCGCGGCGAAACCCGCCGCAGCACCGAAGGCACCAGCCACACCAAAGACCGCAGTACCAGCAGCACCCAAGACCACGGCAGCCGCGAAGCCCGCAGCTGCTCCAACGAAGGACGAAACTAATGCCTAAGCAGAAGACCCACTCAGGGGCCAAGAAGCGCTTCAAGGTGACCGGCTCCGGCAAGATCATGAAGCAGGGTGCCGGAATGCGCCACCACCTGGAGAACAAGTCCAGCGAGCAGACTCGCCGGATGAACCGGGAGAGGGTCCTCGCACCGCAGGACGCCAAGAACATCAAGCGCCTGCTGGGCAAGTAGTAGAGACGGAAATCTAGATCATGGCAAGAGTAAAAAGAGCGGTAAACGCTCACAAGAAGCGCCGCGTCATTCTCGAGCGCGCCGAGGGTTACCGCGGCCAGCGTTCGCGCCTCTACCGCAAGGCGAAGGAGCAGGTCACCCACTCCCTCGTCTACGCATACCGTGACCGCCGCCAGAAGAAGGGCGACTTCCGTCGCCTGTGGATCCAGCGGATCAACGCGGCGTCCCGCGCAAACGGCCTGACCTACAACCGCCTCATCCAGGGTCTGAACCTGGCCGGCATCGAGGTCGACCGTCGCATCCTCGCCGACCTCGCGGTCAACGAGCCGGCCACGTTCGCCGCGATCGTCGCGACCGCCAAGGCGGCCCTCCCGGCCGACACGTCGGCGCCGAAGGTCGACGCAGCGTAGTTTTCTTGTCCGATTCGCCCCGGTGTGCACCTTGCTGTGCGCGCCGGGGCGTTTTGTTTGCCCTAGGTCAAATAAACTGAACCCATGATCGACAATCCGCGATCCCCGCGGGTTCGTGGGGTCGCCAAGCTCGCGAAGCGGGAAGCCCGTTCGCAGACCGGGCTATTTTTGCTCGAAGGCCCCCAGGCGGTCTCCGAGGCGCTTCGCTTTCGCCCGGAACTCGTTGTGGAGCTGTACGGGACTCCCACGGCCCTCGATCGGTATCCCGACATCGCCCAGGGTGCCGCCGCGGCGGGAGTTGACGTCGAGTTCGTCACCGAAGAGGTGCTCGACAGCATGGCCGACACGGTCACGCCGCAGGGAATCGTCGCCGCGTGCAAGCAGTTTCCGACCTCCGTCAAGGATCTCTTCTCCGGCAGCCCGAAACTGATTGCCATCCTCGAGGAGGTCCGTGACCCCGGCAACGCCGGCACGATCATCCGGGCCGCGGATGCCGCGGGTGCGGACGGCGTGATTTTGACCGGTCGCAGCGTCGACCTCTACAACCCGAAGGTCGTCAGGGCGACGACCGGCTCACTCTTCCACCTGCCCGTCGCGATGGGTGTCGAGCTGGATGTCGTGATCGAGCGAGCGCACGCCGCCGGGATGCAGGTGGTCGCCGCCGATATCAAGGGCTCCGACCTGCTGACGGCGCGGCGCGACGGCATCCTGGCCCAGCCAACGGCGTGGCTGTTCGGCAACGAGGCGCGCGGCCTCACGGATGCGAACTATGAGCTGGCCGATCATGCGATCGCGGTCCCTATCTATGGAGCGGCGGAGTCGATGAACCTGGCAACGGCCGCGTCCGTCTGCCTCTACGAGAGCGCGTTCGCGCAGCGCGACTAGCGCCCCCTCGGGTCGAGCCTGGGCCCACACGCGCCGGTCACGGCGCGTTGCGCGGCAACGTGGCGTCCGTGCCGTGGGGAGCGAGACCTCTCTACTAAACTCAACTCTCGTGTCGGAACCCACCCTCATCACGGAATCGGCGGCCGCCGAGGTCGTCGCCTCAGCGCTAAAAGCCGTCGCGGCAGCCGGTACCTCGGCCGATCTGAGGGTGGCACGCACGGAGTTTACGGGCGAGGCGTCGGCCCTCGCACGCATGAACGCCTCGCTGAAGGATGCTCCGTCGGATCAGCGCGCCGCCCTCGGCAAAATTGTCGGGCAGGCCCGCGGCGAGGTGAATGCGGCGATCGCCGCGCGCGAGGCCGAACTGGTGCAGGCGGAGGAGTTGGCGCGGCTGGAAAGCGAAGCCGTGGATGTCACGGCCGTCGCCACCCGCTGGCGGCCGGGGGCGCGGCATCCGCTCACCCTGCTGATGGAGCAGATGGGTGACATCTTCATCGCCATGGGGTGGGAGATCGCCGAGGGTCCGGAGCTCGAGAACGAGTGGTTCAACTTCGACGCCATGAACTTCGACGAGGATCACCCCGCGCGGGCCATGCAGGATACGTTCTTCGTCGATCCGGTCGACTCCCACCTGCTGTTGCGCACGCACACGAGTCCGGTGCAGATCCGGTCACTGCTCGATCGGGACCTCCCGGTCTACGTCGTCGCGCCCGGCCGGGTGTATCGCACCGACGAACTCGACGCCACACACACGCCCGTCTTCCACCAGATCGAGGGCCTCGCGATCGATCGGGGGCTGACGATGGCAAACCTGCGCGGAACGCTCGAGCACCTCGCGCGCGCCATGTTCGGCACGGAGGCGAAGATCCGCCTGCGCCCGAACTACTTCCCGTTCACCGAGCCGAGCGCCGAAATGGATGTCTGGCAGCCAAACGCCAAGGGCGGCGCGCGCTGGGTCGAGTGGGGCGGATGCGGCATGGTCAACGGCAACGTGCTGCGCGCGGCCGGTATCGATCCGGACGAGTACCAGGGCTTCGCGTTTGGCATGGGAATCGAGCGCACGCTGCAGTTCCGCAACGACATGAACGACATGCGCGACATGGTCGAGGGCGATGTTCGCTTCTCCCAGCAGTTCGGGCTGGTGGTCTGATGCGCGTTCCGATTTCGTGGCTGCGCGAGTTCGTCGATGTGCCCGCCGCGGCGACGGCCGACGACATCCTTGCCGCGCTCGTCGCGGTGGGCTTCGAGGAGGAGGACGTTCACACGTTCGGCGTGAGTGGACCCGTCGTGGTCGGCCAGGTGCTCGAGTTCACGCCCGAGCCGCAGTCGAACGGCAAGACAATCAACTGGTGCAGCGTGGACGTCGGTGAAGCCGAGCCCCGAGGCATCGTCTGTGGCGCCCACAACTTCGCGGTCGGCGACAAGGTCGTCGTCTCGCTGCCGGGAGCGATCCTGCCCGGCCCATTCCCGATCTCCGCCCGAAAGACGTACGGCCACGTATCGGACGGCATGATCGCCTCCGCTCGGGAGCTCGGTCTCGGCGAGGAGCACGACGGCATCCTGCGTCTCGCGTCGCTCGGACTCGACCCGAAGCCGGGTGACGATGCCGCAGCTCTGCTCGGCCTCGACGACTTCGCGGTCGAGATCAACGTCACGCCCGACCGTGGCTACGCGTTCTCGATCCGAGGAGTGGCGCGCGAGTACTCGAACTCAACCGGAGCAAAGTTCACCGACCCAGTTACCACGGTCAAGGTCGTCGCGCCAACCGAGGAATATCCGGTCGTCATCGACGACAAATCCGGCATCCGCGGACGCTCCGGCGTCAACGCCTTCAGCACGCGGGTCGTCACCGGCGTGGTTCCTTCGCGGCCGTCGCCGCCATGGATGGTCGGTCGACTGACGCTCGCCGGAATTCGGTCGATCTCGCTCATCGTCGACATCACGAACTACGTCATGCTCGAGCTCGGCCAGCCGACCCACGGCTACGACCTCGACAAGGTCGCCGGTGGCCTCACGGTTCGCCGCGCGACCGCGGGCGAGAAGATCGTGACACTGGATGACCAGACCCGCACCCTCACCGCCGAGGACCTGCTCATCACCGACGACTCGGGGCCGATTGGGGTCGCCGGCGTCATGGGTGGGTCGTCCACCGAGATCAGCTCGACGACAACACGGGTGCTGGTCGAGGCGGCCAACTTCGATCCGGTGTCCATCGCCCGCACCGCGCGCCGGCACAAGCTGCCGAGCGAGGCATCCAAGCGCTTCGAGCGCGGCGTCGATCCCAAGATTGGGCCGGCGGCGGTTGCCCGCGTCGCCCAGCTACTCGTCGAGTTGGCGGGCGGCACGATGGCGCCGCTTGGCACCCGACTCGATCTTTCGATTCCGCTGCCGCCGATCGACCTCCGCGATGGCTTCATCTCCCGCCTGATCGGCGTCGAGTACACGGACGACGAGATCGTTGGTTCGCTCGAGAAGATTGGCGCAACGGTCGAGGCGGGCGCAGGCATCCTCATCGTCACCCCGCCGAGCTGGCGGCCCGACCTCATCGACCAGGCGACACTCGCGGAGGAGGTCGCCCGCATCGTCGGCTACGACCGGATCCCCTCGATCCTTCCAGTGGCGCCACCCGGACGCGGACTCACCAGGACGCAGAGACTTCGCGGCTCGTTGTCGAACGCGCTCGCGGCTGGTGGGGCGACGGAGATCATTTCCTACGTCTTCCAGTCGAGGGCCCAGATCGACGAATTCGGTGGTGCGGCCGGGGGAGAGATTCCCGCCGTCAGGCTCGCCAACCCCCTCGACGCCGAGACGCCGTACCTTCGCACCACGCTCATCCCGGGCATCATCGAGATCGCGCGCCGCAATCTGTCGCGCGGCCTCACCAACCTTTCCCTCTTCGAGGTGGGGGTCGTCTTCGAGCCCGTCGCGGGGGCGAAGTACGGCAGTGGGCCGCTCCCGATCGGCCCCGCCCACCCGGGCGAGGAACGTCTCGCCGAGCTGAATGGGAGCATCCCGCCCCAGCCCTGGCACGTCGCGACGCTCTTCGCGGGTGACTCGATCGAGAAGCAGCCGGGGCTGGCCGCCGCGCCGTCCGGCCTCGCGGATGCGCTCGCATCCGTCGAGCAGATCGGCCACGCGCTGGCGGTCGACATTCGCGTCGCCAAGGGTTCGCACCACGCGCTGCATCCGGGGCGGACCGCCGAGCTGTGGGTCGGCGATCGGTCCGTCGGTTTTGCGGGCGAGCTGCTGCCGTCGCTCGCCGAGGAACTCGATCTTCCGCGGGTGGTTGCGGTTGCCGAGTTGGATCTCGACGCGCTCATCGAACTCGCGCGGCCCGAGGTGTCGCCGCAGCCGATCGTCTCGATGCCCGCCGCGACGCAGGATCTCTCCCTCGTGGTCGCCGTGGACGTCCCGGCCGGCGACGTGCTGGCGACGGTCATCGAGGGGGCGGGCGAACTCCTTGAACACGCCGCGCTCGTCGATGACTATCGCGGCCAGGGCATGGACGCAGGATCGAAGTCACTCACGTTCTCCCTGCGATTCCGCGCGCCCGATCGCACGCTGACCGCCGCCGAGGCAAGCGAGGCGAAGCTCGCGGCCGTCACCCTCGCGGCCCAGCGCCATGGAGCAACCCTTCGCGACTAAGAGTTCGTTTCATCCCGTTGGGGACAATATGCGCCGCGCGCGCAGGGGAAAACGTCCCAAACGGAGCAAGTTGGCGCGCAACAATCCGCGGATTCGCGCCGAAAAGCTGCGCGCGCTAGGCTCTGAGCGTGGACATCCGCGGAACGGCAACCAGCGACCTTCGTCGTCTGGACCGTCGCGCGCGCCGATCGTAGGCGACGCCCGCCGCTGGTCTCTGCCAGCACGCTGAGCTTTCAGCCGCGTAGCGTCGCCGCATCAGACTCCTCGTCCGATCCGATCGATAAGGCCTGAAGCTATGACCTACTCCGTCGCCGTTGCCGGCGCTAGCGGATACGCGGGTGGTGAGGTTCTGCGACTCCTCGCGGCCCACCCCGAGTTCGACGTCACCACCGTTACCGCGTTTTCGAACGTCGGGCAGAAGCTGTCGAGCGTGCAGCCGCACTTGCGCTCGCTTGCCGACCTGCTGTTAGTCGACACGACCCCGCAGAACCTCGCCGGCCACGACATCGTCTTCCTCGCGTTGCCGCACGGCAAGTCGGGGGAACTGACGACGCAGCTGGATGGGGTAACTCTTGTCGTTGACTGCGGCGCCGATCACCGGCTCACCGACGAGGCCGCGTGGACGAGATTCTATGGCGGCGAGTACTTCGGCGCGTGGCCGTACGGCCTGCCCGAACTGCTCCTCGCCGGCGGCGGAACGCAGCGCCAGAACCTCGTCGGCGCAAAGCGCATCGCGGTTCCCGGATGCAACGTCACGGCGATAACCCTGGGCCTTGCTCCCGGCATCCGGGCCGGCGTGATCGAAGCGGATGACCTGGTCGCGATCCTTGCGGTCGGCACGTCGGGTGCGGGGAAGGCCGTGAAACCGGAGCTGATCGCGAGCGAGATCCTCGGCTCGGCGTCCGCCTACGCGGTCGGCGGCACCCATCGGCACACGCCCGAGATCATCCAGAACCTGACGGTCGCCGGCGGCGCCGAGGTGACGGTCTCCTTCACGCCGATGCTCGTCCCGATGTCGCGCGGCATCCTCGCCACGTCGACGGCGAAGCTGGCCGAGGGCGCGACGGCGGCGAGCGTCCGGGCGGCGTTCGAGGATGCCTACGCGGACGAGCCGTTCGTGCATCTGCTGCCTGCCGGAGAGTTCCCGCGCACGGCCGACACGGTCGGTGCCAACACCGCCCTGATCGGCCTCGCCGTCGACGAGGCCGCGGGCCGCGTCGTCACCATCACCGCCCTCGACAATCTGGTCAAGGGCACCGCGGGTGCGGCCATCCAATCCGCGAATATCGCGCTCGGGCTCCCCGAGACGCTGGGTCTCACCACGAACGGGGTCGCGCCGTGAGCGTCACAGCAGCACAAGGGTTCGTCGCGACCGGTCTCGAGATCGGCCTGAAGAACAGCGGCGGCAAGGATCTCGCCATCGTCCAGAACCTCGGGCCGACCAAGGCAGCGGCCGTGGTCTTCACGAGCAACCGGGCGAAGGCGAACCCGATCATCTGGTCGCAGCAGGTGATCGCCGACGGCGTCGTCGAGGCGATCATCCTGAACTCCGGGGGAGCGAACTGCTACACGGGCGCCCAGGGCTTCCAGGTGACACACGCCACCGCCGAGGCGGTGGCCGAAAAGCTTGGCGTCTCTTCCGGCGACGTCCTCGTGTGCTCGACCGGCCTCATCGGGGACCAGCTTCCGCTGGACAAGATCCTCGTCGGAATCGAGAAGGCCGAGCTGTCGACCACCGGAGGCGAGGACGCGTCGGAGGCGATCCTGACTACCGACTCGCATCCGAAGCGCACAGTGGTGAAGGGCGACGGCTGGACCATCGGCGGCATGGCGAAGGGGGCAGGCATGCTCGCCCCCGGCCTCGCAACGATGCTCGTCGTGATCACGACGGATGCGGTGGTCGACTCGGCGACGCTGGACGCCTCACTCCGGGCGGCGACGCGAGTCACGTTCGACCGTCTGGACTCGGACGGTTGCATGTCCACGAACGACCAGGTGACGCTGATGGCAAGTGGGGCATCCGGAGTCCTTCCATCGGCTGCCGAATTTGCGGCCGCGGTGAAGCAGGTCTGCGACGAGCTCGCCCAGCTGCTCCAGGAGGACGCCGAGGGTTCGAGCCACGACATCGTCATCGAGACCGTCAATGCCGCCACCGAGGACGACGCCGTCGAAGTCGGTCGGGCGGTCGCGCGCAACAATCTCTTCAAGGCCGCCGTGTTCGGTAACGATCCGAACTGGGGCCGGGTGCTCGCCGCGATTGGCACCACGTCCGCGCCGTTCGATCCGTATGCCGTCGACGTGAGCATGAACGGCGTGATGCTGTGCCGGTCGGGCGAGCCGGGTGAGTCCCGCGATCTCGTGGACCTGAGCCCTCGGAGGGTCCACGTCCTGATCGATCTGAAGGCCGGTAGTGAGACGGCAACGATCCGCACCAACGACCTCACGCACGACTACGTCCACGAGAACAGCGCGTACAGCTCGTGACCGACAATCCCCGGGAACTGGATGCCGCAGTCAAGGCCGGCGTGCTGATCGAGTCGCTGCCCTGGCTGCAGCGCTTCGCGGGCAAAATAGTTGTGGTCAAGTTCGGCGGCAACGCCATGATCGACGACGACCTCAAGCGGGCTTTCGCGGAAGACATGGTCTATCTGCGGCATGCCGGGCTCAAGCCGGTGGTCGTCCACGGCGGCGGGCCGCAGATCTCGGCCGAGCTGAAGTCTCGTGGAATCGATAGCGAGTTCCGCGGGGGACTTCGCGTGACGACTCCGGATGTCATGACGGTGGTCAAGGAAGTACTCGAGACCCAGGTCAACGCCGAGCTCGTTCAATTGATCAACGAACACGGGTCGTACGGCGTCGGGCTGTCGGGCGAATCGCAGGACCTGTTCGGCGGACGCCGTCGCGGCACCGTCGTCGACGGCGAGGACGTCGACCTCGGACTGGTCGGCGACGTGGTCGAGGTCGATCCTGCCGTCGTTCTCGAGCTGCTCGACGACGGGTTCATCCCGGTCGTGTCGTCGGTCGCACCGGATCTGGATGTCCCGGGCCAATCCCTGAACGTCAACGCGGACTCGGCCGCGGCATCGCTCGCGGTCGCCCTCGAGGCGACCAAGCTGGTGATCCTCACCGACGTCGCTGGCCTGTACAGCGACTGGCCCAACCGTGACTCGCTCCTTTCGCATCTGACCACGGCCGAACTCACGGCGCTCCTGCCGACGCTCGAGTCGGGGATGATCCCGAAGATGCAGGCGTGCCTCGAGGCCGTCGAGGCGGGCGTCGAGAAGGCCGCCATCATCGACGGCCGCATCCCGCACTCGATCCTTCTCGAAATCTTCACGTCCGACGGAATTGGAACAGAGGTGGTGGCGTCATGAGCGACGCGTGGACAACTCGCTTCGGCGCCGCAATGATGGGCTCCGCGCCCCCGCCGACCGCCGTGCTGGTGCGCGGCGAGGGCTGCTACGTCTGGGACGCCGAGGGCAACAAATATCTCGACTTCCTGGCCGGCATCGCAGTGAATTCGCTCGGCCACGCGCATCCGGTTCTGGTGGATGCCGTGAGCAGGCAGATTGCCACTCTCGCGCATATCTCCAACTACTTCGCATCCCCATCCCAGATCGAGCTCGCCGAGCGACTCAAGCGCATCAGCGGTGCGGGCGATCGCGGACGTGTGTATTTCGGTAACTCGGGGGCGGAGGCGATCGAGGCCGCGATCAAGCTGGCGCGGCTCAACCAGGGACGCACGAAGATCCTCGCGCTGACCAGCGCCTTTCACGGACGCACCATGGGCTCACTGTCGCTGACCGCGAAGGCGGCCATGCGCGACCCGTTCCAACCGCTGTTGCCCGGCGTCGAGCACATCGACGCAACTCTCGAAGCCCTCGAGGCCAGCATCGACGATTCGGTCGCGGCCCTGTTCGTGGAACCCATCCAGGGCGAGGCCGGCGTCGTCGAGCTGCCGCCGGGATTCCTCGAGCGGGCGCGCGAGCTGACGACGAAGCACGGCGTGCTGCTGATTCTCGACGAGATCCAGACGGGCGCCGGTCGCACGGGCAGCTGGTTCTACTTCCAGCAGAAGGGCATCGTTCCCGACGCGATCGCGGTCGCGAAGGGCATCGCCGGGGGAGTACCGATCGGCGCTCTCGTCACGTTCGGCGAGGCCTCCGACCTATTCCAGCGCGGGCAGCACGGCAGCACGTTCGGGGGCAACCCGCTCGCGACGACCGCCGCCAACGCTGTCCTCGGAGAGATCGAGCGTGCCGGACTCGTGGATGCCGCCATCCTCAAGGGATCACGCATCCGGATGGGCATCGTGGGAGCCGGCTCGCCGCTGGTCACGGAGACCCGCGGCGCCGGTCTCCTCATCGGCGTCGGTCTCACCAGGCCGGTCGCCCACGAGGTCGTGGCTGCGGCGTTCGCCCGCGGACTGATCGTGAACGCGGCAAGCGACACGAGCATCCGGATCGCCCCGCCGCTCATCGTGAGCGACGCGGAAATCGATGAGTTTGTCGAGAAATTCACCCAAGCCTTGGAGGCAGTGGCATGACCAGGCACTTTCTGCGCGACGACGACCTGACCGGAGCCGAGCAGCTCGAGATTCTCGACCTGGCCGAGAAGCTCAAGGCTGACCGATTCCAGACCAGGCCGCTCGCCGGTCCGGAGACCGTCGCGGTCATCTTCGACAAGTCGTCCACCCGCACGCGGGTCAGCTTCGCGGTGGGCATCGCCGACCTTGGCGGCATCCCGTTGATCATTTCAACGGCGAATAGCCAACTGGGCGGCAAGGAGACGGCGGCGGACACCGCACGGGTGCTCGAGCGCCAGGTCGCGGCAATCGTGTGGCGCACCTACGCACAGTCAGGACTCGAGGAGATGGCGCTCGGCACGACCGTTCCGGTCATCAACGCGCTCAGCGACGACTTTCACCCCTGCCAGCTCCTCGCCGACCTACTCACGATCCGTGAACACCGGGGCGAGCTGAAGGGGCTGACCATCACCTTCCTCGGCGACGGCCGCAGCAACATGGCGCAGTCGTACGTGCTGGCGTGCGCGACCGCCGGAATCCACGTCCGCGTCGCGTCGCCCGCCGACTACGCCCCCGACGACGCTGTCGTGAAGGATGCCGACACGATCGCGCTCGCGAGCGGCGGGTCAGTCACCCTGTTCACGGATCCGCTCGAGGCCGTGGCGGGAGTCGACGTCGTCGTCACCGACACCTGGGT
>JAUZFP010000097.1 GCA_030838475.1 Actinomycetota bacterium | reverse complement strand
CGGAGGGATTCGTGGTCAGGCAGGTCGAGCGCTGGGGGACGCAGTACAAAGGCTCCCGCAGTCGTGAGCTCCCCGAGCTGGACGCGTTGCAGCGAGAGCTTCACCGGGGCATCCCCGAAACGCGACGGTCGTCCATCCTGCACGGGGACTACCGCCTCGACAATGCGCTCGTGCGCGACCTCGACGGTGCGCCGCGCCTGACCGCCATCCTCGATTGGGAGATGGCGACGCTGGGTGACTCCCTGACGGACCTTGGCCTGCTCGGCCTGTACTGGAACATCAACTCCCTCGACGGCGAGCTGCAGGGTGCGGTTCCGAGCTCGGTCGACCTGGCGGCGGGATACCCGACGTTCGAGGAACTCGTGGACGAGTATTCGGCGACGGCGGGAGTCACGGTGCCTGAGCTGCCCTGGTACCTCGCGCTCGCGGCGTTCAAGCTTGCGGTGATCCTCGAGGGCATCCACTACCGGTTCCAGGCCGGTCAGACCGTCGGGCCCGGATTCGACCAGATCGGGCGTCTCGTCACGCCGCTCGCTCGCGCCGGCCGCACGTATTTGGCGGAGGTCTAGTCGTGGAGTTTGGGTTCGACGGCACGACGACCGAACTGCTCGCGCGGGTGCAGACCTTCATGGACGAGCAGGTTTACCCGGCCGAAAGCATTCTCGAGGAGCAGCTCGCGGCTCACCCCGACAGCTGGGCACCGCCCGCGATCGTGGAGGAACTGAAGACGGAGGCGCGCGCTCGCGGACTGTGGAACCTGTTTCTCCCTGGACCGGATGGGGCGGGGCTCACCAACCTCCAGTACGCGCCACTGTGCGAACTCCTCGGCCGCAGCCCCAAGCTCGGGCCGGTCGCCACCAACTGTTCAGCGCCGGACACCGGGAACATGGAACTGCTGTCGGAGTTCGGAACGCCCGCACAGAAGGCCGAGTGGCTGGCGCCTCTGCTCGACGGACGCATCCGGTCATCGTTTTCGATGACAGAGCCGGATGTCGCCTCGTCGGATGCGACGAACATCGAGACCCGGATCGAGCGCGACGGCGACGAGTACGTCATTACGGGCCGAAAGTGGTGGTCCACCGGAGCCATGAACCCGGGTGCTGCCCTGTTCATCGTGATGGGAAAGAGCGACCCCGAGGCCGCCCGACACCGTCAGCAGACGATGGTGCTGGTGCCGCGCGACTCGCCCGGCCTCACCATCGTTCGGCCGCTGACTGTGTTCGGCTACAACGATCGCGACCACGGCGGCCACGCCGAGGTTCGGTTTGATGGCGTGCGAATTCCCGTGTCCCATGTGCTCGGTGGCGAGGGCGAGGGCTTCGCAATCGCGCAGGCGCGGCTCGGTCCTGGCCGAATCCACCACTGCATGCGGGTACTCGGGATGGCCGAGCGAGCGCTGGATCTCGGTCGTGAGCGCGCAAACGGCCGGGTCGCGTTTGGTCGCCCCCTCGCCGAGCAGGGGGTGGTCAGGGAGTGGTTCGCGGAGGCGCGCACCGAGATCGAAGCCAACCGCCTGCTGGTTCTGAAGACGGCCTGGCTGATGGACACCGTCGGCAATCGTGCCGCGCACGCCGAGATCCAGTCGATCAAAATTGCTGTGCCGCGGATGGCTGAGCGCATCCTGGACCGCATGATGCAGCTGTTCGGAGCCGGGGGACTCTCGCAGGACCATCCGCTCGCCGAGTTCGCGGCCGGGGTGCGGGCCCTTCGCCTGGCCGACGGTCCCGACGAGGTCCACCTCAACGCGCTCGGTCGCGACGAGTTGAAGAAGTAGTCAAGACACCCCACCAGAAGGAGAGACCATGGCAGACAAGCGAACCGCAATCGTCACGGGAGCCGGCCGCGGCATCGGTGCCGCGATCGCGCTCCGGTTGGCGAAAGATGGCAACCGGGTCGGCGTCATCGACCTCCGTGAGGATGACACGAAGGCCACCGTCGAGGCGATTCGCGCCGCGGGCGGCGAGGCGATCGGCGTCGGAGCTGACGTGGCCAACACGGATGCCGTCGCGACGGCCGTGAAGCGGATCGCCGACGAGCTGGGGGCGCCCACGATCCTGATCAACAATGCGGGCATCCTGCGTGACAACCTCATCTTCAAGATGACCGAGGACGACTGGGATGCCGTCATTGGCGTGCACCTGCGTGGAGCGTTCCTGATGACCAGGGCGGTGCAGGCCTACCAGGTGGAGGCCAAGTGGGGTCGCATCGTGAGCCTGTCGAGCACGTCGGCGCTCGGCAATCGTGGCCAGGCCAATTACTCGGCCGCGAAGGCGGGCATCCAGGGCTTCACCAAGACCCTCGCGATTGAACTCGGTCGCTACAACGTGACGGCCAATGCGATTGCGCCCGGTTTCATCGCGACCGACATGCTGCGCGAGACGGCGGCGCGCGTCAACATGCCGTTCGAGGAGTTCATGACCGCGGCCGCGAAGGACATCCCCGTCGGACGATGGGGCGAGCCGGAGGACATCGCCGCAGCGGCGGCGTTCTTCGTGAGCGACGAGGCATCGTTCGTCTCGGGACAGGTGCTGTACGTTGCGGGCGGGCCGAAGGCATGACCCACTACGCGTCAATCGCTGAACTCGAGACGGCCGTCGGGGCGCCTGCCGAAACGAGCGACTGGATGACCATCGACCAGAACCGCATCAACCAGTTTGCGGATGCGACGGACGACCACCAGTGGATTCACGTCGATCCGGAGCGCGCCGCCGCGGGGCCGTTCGGCACGACGATCGCGCATGGCTTCCTCACGCTGTCGCTCATCTCGGATCTGCTGTTCGGCATCACGACGGTCGAGGGCAGCCCGATGGTCATCAACTACGGGCTCGACAGGGTGAGGTTCCTCGGCGTCGTTCCGGTCAACAGCCGGATTCGCGCGAGCTCACAGATCACTGCCGTGTCGTCGGTGGCCCAGGGTGTGCGAGTCGAGTCGACCGTCACGATCGAACTCGAGGGCTCGCAGCGGCCAGCGCTGGTCGCGGAGTCGATCGCCCTGTTCGTGCTGGAGAGCTAGCAGCTACTCGTTGTCGTTGCGCGGACGAGTCCAGTGCTCGCGAAGGAAGTGCCGGCCGAACCACTCGTTGAGCTCGCCACCCGTGTTCTGCTCGGGGTCGGCTTCGAATACCTCGTCGCCCGTGTGGGGCTTCTGCAGGTTCGGGATGTCGGCATCCGCGACCTTGCTGTGCACGGCAGTGGTGGTGATGAGCCCAACCTGGTCGGCCGTGACGAACCGCAGCCCGTCGTGGGTCTTGGCCACGATGCCGTCGAAGAGGTCGAGGGAGGAGTCCGCAAGTACGTGCTCGACGATCCCGATCTCTGTGCCGGTCGAACTGAGAACGGGCGTGCCCTTGGCGAGTGCTTCGTACGCGATGGGAACTTCGTCAGTCATGGCTCGATTGTAGGACGCGAGGCGTAATCATCCCTGAGAGCGATGCCCCGCGACGAGGGTCGCCCGTAGGCTCTCCGGTGTGGACAGCACCTGGCCGGTTCGAGCCTTTGGAACCTGGCCACACGCCCTTCGCGCGTCGGGAATCGTCGTTCTCGTCGGGGTCGTTGTCGGCGGCGCGACGTCTCCCGCGCAGCAGTACCTGCCGGATGCCCTGCGCTCGCTGGCCAACGCCGCCGGGCCGTGGTTTGTCGTTATCTTCGTTGCCGTTCGGCTCGGTCGCAGCCCGTTGGTGCTCTCGATTCTGCTCGGTGTCGTCGGATTTCTCCTGCTCGACGTTTCGTACGGGCTCGTATCTGAGCTTCGAGGCTTCCCGTACTCGCTGAAGAACGTCTGGACCGTCGTCGCCATCCCGGCCGGTGTGGTCGTCGGAATTTCCGTAACCTGGCTCGACTCGAAGCGAAGACTGCTTGTCGCGCTGGGCGGCGCGGCGCTCGCCGCCGTTTTGCTCGTCGACGGCATTTACGGCCTCACGGTCATACTGGCAACTACCGGACCCGTGGTCTGGATCCTGGAACTCGTCGGGGCCGTGGCGTGGATGGCCTGGGTCTGGGTGCGGTGCCTGCGACCGGGGGCGAGCTCATGAAGTCGACCCCCGCCATCCGAGCGTGGCTGATCGCGTTCATCGTGTGCCTCGCCATCTCGGGGCTCACCGCCTTCCCGCTGGTCGCCGAGCTGCAGGTCGGGTCGAGCGTCCTGCACTCGCTCGGAATCCAGCACCTACTTCCGTCCTTCGTCGACTGGATCGATCACATCCGCAACGGCGTCGAGGTGACCAATGCGAATTACCCGTTCATCTTCTACGGCACCGACTGGCTCGCCTTCGCGCACCTGATGATCGCCGTCGCGTTCATCGGACCGCTCATCGATCCGGTGCGCAACATCTGGGTCGTGCAGTTCGGGATGATCGCCTGCGCGTGCGTCATTCCCCTGGCCGCAATCGCGGGACCGATCCGCGGCATCCCACTCGGCTGGGAGCTGATCGATATGTCGTTCGGCGTGGTGGGAATCATCCCCTTGATAGTCGTCTACCGACTCGTCCGTAGCCTGGAACGCGAGAGGGTCTAGCGCGGGGCGCTCGACTCGAGGTCCTCGGTCGTCACCGAGTGGTCCCGCTTCCAGCGCAGGAACTGCACGTCGGCGAAGGTGGGCAGCTCGGGCACGGGCTTGCCGTTCGCGGCCAGGTTGCGCTGCATCGTCTTCGCGAGACGGCGGCGTTGGTACTCGATGATCCCGACCGCGACGACCCACGGGACGAGAAGGGTGAAGGTCGCCAGCAGAAGCGAGCCGTTCTTGAGGACCAGGAAGTAGTAGGCGAGCATCACCAGCGCGACGAGATACAGGAGGGTCGTGATGACGTTCGACCACGCCCGCAGTCTCGTGAGCGACGTCGCGTAGGTGGGCCCGACGATCGGCGCCCAGGTGCGCCAGTAGCCGCGGGGCCAGATCGAGCCATCCGAGGGCTGCGACATCAGGCGCCCGTGCGGTGCGGGATGCCGGCGGTCATCCCGCCGTCGACGACGAATTCTGCGCCCGTCGAATAGGACGAATCGTCGCTCGCCAGGAACACGATCATCTTCGAGACCTCCTCGGGCTTGCCGGGGCGGTGCTGCGGAATCTGCAGCTGCTTCGAGTCGATGTCCGTCGTCATCGGGGTCTCGATGTATCCGGGGTGCACCGAGTTCACGCGGATGCCGAAACCACCCAGCTCCTGCGAGGCCGACTTGGTCAGGCCGCGAACCGCGAACTTTGACGCGACATAGCCGTGAAGGTAGGCGCCCCCGCGCAGTCCCTCCACCGACGAGATGTTGATGATCGAGCCGTGCCGGAGCGCCTTCATGCCGGGCACCACCGCGCGCATGCCGAGGAACACACCGGTCTGGTTCACGGCGATGATCGCGTTCCACATGTCCAGCGTGTACTGCTCGAGGGGTGCGCCATGCGCGATCCCGGCGTTGTTGACAAGGATCGAAACCGGACCGAACGCGCCCTCCGCGGCACGGATCGCATCCGCCCAGCTCTGTTCCTGGGTGACGTCGAGATGCACGTAGATCGCGTCGGCGCCCAGATCCTTCGCGAGTGCCTCGCCCTGCTCGTCGAGGATGTCGGCGAGAACAACCTTCGCGCCCTCGGCTAGCAGCGCTCGGGCGTGAGTCTCACCCATGCCACGCGCACCACCGGACACGAGTGCAACCTGTCCGTCGAGTTTCATGAGTTCTCCCTGGTGGTGCGGTTCGGGGCCAGAAGGCCGGCGAGGTACAGGTCGGTGAGCTCGCTGGCGACCTGCTGTTTGGTGAGGGGACCACCCGGCGAGTACCACTGCGCGAGGTAGTGCACATCGGAGAAGAAGTGGGCGATCAGGATGGCCGGCGGGATGTCCGTACGGAACACACCATCCGCGCGGCCGCGAGCCAGGATGGCCTCGAAGGCGTCGTTGTACGCGCGCCGCCGCAGCTTGACCTCACGTTGCCGCTTCTCGCTCAGCATGTGCTGCGATCGGAAGAACACGGCGCCGTCGGCCAGACCCTCAATCGAGGTGACGATCACGTCTTCGCAGACCAGGCGAATCGTCGCTTCCGGGTCGAGACCACGAGCGACGATTGCCTCGAGGTGTTCGCGCTGCATCGAGAGCAGGCGGTCGTAGATGTCGAAGAGCAGGTCGTCCTTCGACTTGAAGTAGTGGTAGAGCGCACCCTTCGTGACACCGGCCGCGTCAACGATCTGTTGCACGCTGGTCTGGGCGTAGCCGTGCTCGGCGAAGAGTTCAACCGAGACCTGCATCAGTTTCTCGGGGATCGAGGATGGCGTGGCCTCCGATGTCACCTGCCTCACCCCCTAGAGCACCGGCGAGAGCGAGCCGCCGCCGTCGATGACGAGAGTCTGCCCTGTAATCCAGGCGGCGTCATCCGACAGCAGGAAGGTGACCGGTCCGGCAACATCGCTGGGCATTCCGAGTCGCTTCAGCGGATACGCGGCCGCGGCCGTCTCCTCGCGACCCTCGTAGAGCGCCTTCGCGAAGTCGGTCTTGATGACGGCGGGCGCGACGGCGTTCACGCGGATGCCCGGAGCGAGTTCGAACGCGAGCTGGATCGTCAGGTTGATAAGCGCCGCCTTCGAGACGCCGTAGAGGGCGATCCCCGGCGAGGCGGTGATCCCCGAGATCGACGAAATGTTGACAATGGCGGTGGTCAGTCCGGCGGCGACAGCGTCCCGGCTCCAGGCCAGGCTGCCGAGCACGTTGACCTCGAAAATCTTGCGGATGGCCTCGTCCGAGACGTCGACCGCTTTGCCATACGCGGGATTGATGCCGGCGTTGTTGACCAGGAAGTCGAGTCGACCGAACTCGCTCGCTACTCTCGCGAATACCTCGGCGCGGTGATCGGCGTTGTCGGCCTTACCGGCTATCCCGATTGCCTTCGACGGTCCGCCCAGTTCGGCGACGGCGGCGTCGAGGGTCTCCTGTCCGCGAGCGGTGATCAGCACGCGAGCGCCGTCATCCACGAGCCTCTTGGCGATCGCGAGACCGATGCCGCGGCTCGCGCCCGTCACCACAGCGGTCTTGCCGTCGAATCGACCCACGGGTTCTCCTTTGCCTGAAGCGAATGCGAATAGGTCGGCCTATGGTGCAGGTTCCGACCGGTTGGTATGTTCGATCCTAGACGGTGCGATGTGCAAAGGAGCGGCAAATGTCTGACGTGGGTACCCCCTCGAAAAGCGTGACGATCGAGGGCGAGGTCGACCCACGGTTCGCCGAACTCGGTGAGGAATTCCAGCGCAGATTGGATTCGGGCGAGGAGCTGGGGGCCTCGATCGCCGTTGTCGAGCGAGGCAGGCCCGTGGTCGACCTGTGGGGCGGATTTCGCGAAGTGGAGCGCATATCCCGCTGGCAGCGCGACACAATCACGAACGTCTGGTCGATCACCAAGACCATGACGACACTCGCCGCCCTGATGCTCGCGGATCGCGGACTCCTCGCCCTGGATGCCCCGGTCGCCACCTACTGGCCGGAGTTCGCTCAGAACGGCAAGGCCGACATCACCGTCAAACAGGTCATGTCGCACACCGCCGGGGTGAGCGGCTGGGACATGCCGTTCACGATCGAGCAGCTCTACGACTACGAGGGAGCCGTGGCGCACCTCGCCGCGCAGGCTCCATGGTGGGAGCCCGGCACGGCATCCGGATACTCGCTTCTGAACTACGGGCACATTGTCGGCGAGCTCGTTCGACGCGTCTCGGGAAAGACCCTCAGGGCATTCATCGCCGAAGAGATTGCCGGACCACTCGGCGCCGATTTCACTCTCGGGGCGCCGCGGAGCGCGTACGACCGGGTCAGCAACGTGGTGCCTCCGCCGCCGGCGAAGATCGACCTTTCGCAGTTGCCGCCGGGCCACCCCGCCATCCGCACGTTTGGGCCCATCCCGATGGATGCGACGGTGACCTACACGGATGCCTGGCGCGAGGCGGAGATCGGCGCCGCGAACGGCTTCGGCAATGCGCGGTCGGTGGCGCGCATCCAGTCGGTCATCACGAACGGCGGCGAGGTCGACGGCGTTCGCCTGCTCACCCAGAAGACGATCGACCGCATCTTCGAGGTGCAGTCGGACGGACTTGACGTCGTGCTGTTGCAGCCGCTCAGGTTCGGAATCGGCTACGGCCTCCCGTCGGCGCAGGAGTCTCAGCTGCCGAATCGCCGCATCGCCTACTGGGGCGGGTGGGGCGGATCCATCGTGCTCGACGATGTCGACCGCGGCTTCACGTTCGCCTACGTCATGAATCGAATGGACGGCGCGGTGCTCGGTTCGGCGCGCAGCGCCGCGTACCAGAAGGCGTTCTTTGACGCCATCGGCTAGGCGCGGCAGCGTTCAACAGGAGAATCTCGGGCCTCGCGGTCTTCAACAGGAGATTTTCCCCCCATTTTCGGGCCGTTCTCCTGTTGAGCGATCGTATTTACCGATCGAATTCGTCTGCTTCGGAAATTTGGACGGTCACGGATCTAAATCGGACGATCAATTCGCCCTCGGGCCACACGAGAACTCGATATTCGAATGCATTCTCGCTCGCTACGTCGAACTCGTCATAAAGAAGTTCGGTTCGAGCGTGGCCGAAGTCGAACTCGTCAAGAGACCCAGACCCAATCAAGTTCGCGTCGTGAAATACAAGCAGAACTCGCTGGTATCCAGACTGGAGATCACCCGTGACCATTTCCAACTTGATCGAGCCATCCGTCTGACTCCAACGCTTGACGTGTCCGTCGTGGATGTTGACATTTAATATCAAGTCATCTGCGTCGTCGTCGATGAGATACCTGAGGATCGAGTTCACATGATCGGTGTATTCAGCCCGGACCGCCCTTGACTCATCCTCTGAAAGTTGACCGGTTGCCCACTCCCTCGTGAACCATTTCATGGAGCGCGGAAGGGCACCGGGTCGCCCAGCCACTGGATGAGGGTGTCGCGTAGCCGCTGGGGGAGTTCGACCGGTCGGTTGGACTCCGTGTTGACGATCACGAGAGTCGTGCTCGCGATCGCGTAGACCGTGCCACGATCCGCGGAGCCGAGCTCGTAGGCGATATCGAAGCTGGTGGTGCCGATGCGGGTGGTCCAGAGCCGCGCGGTGATGGGGCCGTCCGCGTAGCCGAGCGGCGCTTGGTATTCGATCCGGTGGCCCGCCATGAGGCCATTGGACCCTTCGGGGAAGAGATCGAAGACGGAGAGCTCGGCCGGGACATCCGATGGCGCGTTCTCGCCCAGCGGTGGGGTGAACAGTGCGAAGCGGGTGTCCTCGAGGTACCGGATGAAGAACACGTTATTGACGTGCCCGTACGAGTCCATGTCGCCCCAACGGACGGTGATCGGAGTCGAGAGCATGTATTCACCCTAACTATTGGGCGGTGCAAGAGGCCTCGATACGGCCGCGAGCGGCCTACTCGACCTTCGACGCTTCGCGGTCGAAGTATCTTGATGTCGAGATACTTTCTAAAACGGGTAAGCTTGGTTTGGCCCATCTGAGAGGCCACCTGAAGGGAACTACCACCGTGGCAAAGATCAAGGTTGAGGGAACAGTCGTCGAGCTGGATGGCGACGAGATGACCCGCATCATCTGGCAGAAGATCAAGGAAACCCTGATCCACCCCTACCTCGATATCAACCTCGACTACTACGACCTCGGAATCGAAAACCGGGATGCCACCGACGACCAGGTCACCATCGATGCGGCGCACGCCATCCAGAAATACGGCGTCGGCGTCAAGTGCGCGACCATCACCCCCGACGAGGCTCGTGTCGAAGAGTTCGGCCTCAAGAAGATGTGGAAGTCGCCGAACGGCACGATCCGCAACATCCTCGGCGGCGTGATCTTCCGCGAGCCGATCATCATCTCCAACATCCCGCGCCTGGTGCCCGGCTGGAACAAGCCGATCATCATCGGTCGTCACGCCTTCGGCGACCAGTACCGCGCGACCGACTTCGTCTTCAAGGGTCCGGGCAAGCTCACGGTGCAGTTCACGCCGGACGACGGCTCCGAGCCGCTCAAATTCGACGTCTACGACGCACCGGATGACGGCATCGCCCAGGTGCAGTACAACCAGGACGCGTCCATCCGCGACTTCGCTCGCGCGAGCCTCAACTACGGACTCGACCGCAACTACCCGGTGTACCTGTCGACCAAGAACACGATCCTGAAGGCCTACGACGGCCGCTTCAAGGACATCTTCCAGGAGATCTTCGACGCCGAGTTCAAGGAGAAGTTTGAGGCCGCCGGCCTCACCTACGAGCACCGCCTGATCGACGACATGGTCGCCTCGGCGATGAAGTGGGAGGGCGGATACGTCTGGGCCTGCAAGAACTACGACGGCGACGTCCAGTCAGACACGGTTGCTCAGGGCTTCGGGTCGCTGGGCCTCATGACCAGCGTGCTGTCGGTGCCGGACGGCTCCGTCGTCGAGGCCGAGGCCGCCCACGGAACCGTTACCCGCCACTACCGCATGCACCAGGCCGGAAAGCCGACCTCGACGAACCCGATCGCGTCGATCTACGCCTGGACTCGCGGCCTCTCGCACCGCGCCAAGCTCGACAACAACGCCGCGCTGGCCGAGTTCGCCAGCACGCTCGA
The DNA here is from genome assembly GCA_030838475.1 of Actinomycetota bacterium. Lineage (GTDB taxonomy): Bacteria > Actinomycetota > Actinomycetes > Actinomycetales > Microbacteriaceae > Galbitalea. The sequence continues at coordinate 37,289 of JAUZFP010000097.1, read as the reverse complement.
GGATGTCGTCATCAAGTCGGTCGAGGCCGGTCACATGACCAAAGATCTCGCGGCTCTTGTCGGACCGGACCAGAAGTGGGAAACCACCGAGGAGTTCCTCGACACGCTCGACAAGAACCTCGCGAAGCGCCTCTCGTAAATTGCCCCGCGGCTAGCTGACCTTCTCGGGGGTTGGCTCGGCGGCCTGGTAGCGCACCAGCGTTGACTTCGCCGTGTAGCCCGAGAAGAAATCGGTGCGCACGCTCTGGGCCTGCGCCTTCCGTAACATGGCGCGCACGACGTGCACGAACGCGGGCGGTCCGGAGACGTAGGCCGCGCGCGACTTCACATCGGGGACAGCGGATGCGAGGAGCTCCGGGGTCAGCGGGCCGTGCCCCAGGTAGGTCCAGTTCTTCGGAAGCGGTTTTGGCGCGCTCGGAGCGAGCAGGAGAACCGGGTTCCCGAGCGCCTTGAGTCGCTGCGAGTAGGCGAGTTCCTCCGCCGACGACGCCGAGTACAGAACCACGACGTCGCGATTCTCCCCGGATCCGGCGATTTGCTCAAGGTGGCTCATGAACGGGGTGATGCCGATCCCGCCCGCCACGAACAGCAGACGACGCGTCACCTCCTTCGGCAGAAGGAAATCCCCGCCGATGGCCGTTCCCGAGACGATCTCGCCGGGTTCGAGGGCGAGGAGCGCCGTCTTCAGGCTGCTTGAGCGTTCCGCGGTATTGATTCCGAACCGGATGACGTCGGACTCGACGGGTGCCGAGGCGATGCTGAACATGCGACGCAGACCGCGGATGTCGGATTTGGCGTGCGGAATCGTCAACTCCATGTACTGGCCCGCGCGGAATCGCACCGGCCGCTGCGGCCGGAAGGACAGCTCCCAACTGGTCGGCGTCAGCTTCTCTTTGCCGATGAAGTCGAGACGAATTCCACGACGCTGTCCGAAGAAGAACGCGAACAGGTTGCCGATGAGCAGCGCGAACTGTGGCGTCGTCGTGCTGAATCCGCCGATGGAGAACGGAAGAGTGAAGACGATCGCAACGAGCAGTGCCTCGATGAGCTGCTGCCAGCGATGGGGCGGCATGGTCAGCGGCTCGCTCAGCATGAACGCCGCAAAGAAGATCGTGCTGAACGTGGTAAACGGTTCGACCAGGGTCTGCGCGAGCGGGGCGCCATTGCCGCCGTAGACCCAGAACGTCAGGAAGAACACCGCGACAACGAACACGATCGCCATCAGATACCGACGCGTGCGGTAGAGCACCGCGAAGCCGAGCACAAACGTGACCGGCAGCAGCCAGGCGGTCGCCAGCCACCATGCGGCGAAGTCCCCGAACGGTGTGATCAACGTAATAACGAATGCACCAACGGCCGCGGGGTTGAAGATGTGGCGTCCGTGCCATGCCAGCAGGTACTTCGATGCGCTGGCAATAATGCCGGCGAGGGCGATTCCCGCGAACTTGAGGAGGGCGTTGTCGCCCAGCGGGTCCACCGGCTCGAAAATGAAGAGCAAGAGTAGGCCGGTGATGAAGGATGACTCGGTGTGCGGCTTGACCCGAAACAGTTTCGCGAAGACCCAGTTGCTTGCGTTGGTGAAAACGAGGGCGACGAGACCGGTTGCGATAATCGCGAGCCAGGGCTGAAAGATCACCCCCGTGAGCGACAGCAGCACCGTCTCGATGGCTATCGCGATCAAACAGATGAGCACAAGTCGATACATCGTGATCGTGCCGGTGATGCGATCCAACCATTGCATTAGCTTGACGACCCTCCAGTAGAGCCCCCCGGGTGGGAGCTTTCCGCCGTAAATAGTTCTCCGGGGAACGAACGCGAGTACTCGATTCGACTGTCTGGGAACATTCTCACGTACTCGAAATTGAAACTGGCGCTCAACGCGGGAGCGGCGGCAAAGAACAACGCGGTCGCCAAACCGTCGGCCTGAAGGCCGGAGGGGGCGAGCGCCCAGGTCGCCGCGACCGTATCCGTCGGCAGGCCTGTGGTGGCATCGAGGATGTGGTGCAGCCCCGGACCCCATGACCGGCGACCGGGAGCGGATGCGCACAGTGCGGCATTGGAGAGTTCGCAGATTCCGATGGCCTGCGTCGGGTCGAATGGATGCTCGAGCCCGACTCGCACGGGCTCGTCGCCCCGGTGCAGCAGATCCCCGCTCGCGTCGATCAGGTACTCGTCGACGCCGCGGTCGCGCATTACCCCGGCGACGATGTCGACGAGGTAGCCCTTGCCGGCGGCGCCGACATCCACGAGCACGGGTGCGGTCGTTACGAGGCGCGTTCCGTCCCAGTGCATGATGTCGTCCCAGATCGGAACGTCCACGACCTCGTTGCGCGGTGCAAGGGTGTAGTCGCGGTCGTAGCCGAGATCCTCGAGGCGCCCCCCCACCAGCGGCGACATCGCGCCCTCGGTCGCGTTGTACAGGGTGCGATAGAGCGCGAAGAGCGGTGCGGCGTCGGCGGGGAACTCCCACGTTCCGCTCTCGCCCGCGATCGCGGTTACCAGGGAATCGGCCCTAAATCGTGAATAGACGGCGTCGAACTCGTCGATGCGAGTTTCGATTGCTTCCGCCACCTCGACGGCGATGGGGTCGGGCGTGGTTATCCGCCACGGCGCCCCAATCGCCTCGAACGCAAGCTCAGCGTGAGGCATCTGCCTTGATTGCGGCGAGCGCACGGTTGAAACCCATGCTGGTGAGCGACGAGCCGGCGACAACACCGATGTTGAGGGTGTTGATGTTCTTGCCTACGGTCGCGGCGGAGATCCCGCCCTCAAACAGTTGCTCGTACCCCGTCGCCGTCGGGTCGGCCTTGACCGTAATGACCTTCATCGCGGTGATCTTGTTGCTCGCGAGTGTGAGCGAGACGCTGATCTGCTCGGTGCCGCCGGGGGACACGTAGGTGCCGGCCTCGGTGTAGCTGCCGTCCTTGTAGCTCTTGTTGCTCGTCGTGGTGGCGCCACCACCGCTCGTGCCCGAACCGTCCGCGCTGGCGACCGGAGTGGCGCTGCATCCGGCGAGGGCTCCCACAACGGAGAGGCCGGCGAAGGCGGCGATTGCGGTCTTAGTGCGTAGGAGATTCGTCATGGGTCCTCGTCGGTAGTGCTGCAAATACTCGGGTTGTTGGTGCCGGCGACGTTGCCTCGGTACAGCTTCTCAAAGTCGTTTTGGAAAGTACTGTGCGATTGATTCAACGTTATGTAGCCCCTAATGGTTCAACCCCAATTCGGGGTTGTTGTGTTTCGGCGGTGTAAAAAAATCGGCGCGGTGGTTGTGGGCAGTTTGTTCGTAAGCTTTACTAACAAACAGGAAACAGGGGTTCGCCACGATCGGAAGTTCGCTCCCAGTGCTCTGTTCGTGGCTCACAACACGAAAAGGACGCATCATGAAGAGAAGGATTTGGGGTGCCGCGGCAATGGCTGTCGCTGGCGCACTTGCTCTCGCTGCCTGCAGTACCGGCGCGACACCATCGGCGTCGAAGCCGGTAACTCTGAAGCTCGTCGTGGCCGATTACGGTACGGGCCCGAGCAGCACCAGTTCAACCTACTGGCAGGGCATCGCAACGGCGTTTCACAAGAAAAATCCATCGATCAGCGTCAAGGTGACCGCAATCAACTGGAACGATTTCGACACCCAGGTACAGACCATGGTGCAGAACAAGCAGTATCCGGATATCACCGAGGGTGACTACTTCTCCACGTACGCGCAGGAGGGCCTGCTCTACTCGGCCAAGCAGGTGCTGAGCGATCCGGGCAACCTCCTTCCCGCATTCAAGAATCAGGGAACGTATCAGGGCACGCAGTACGGCCTGCCGTTTACGACGAGCTCGCGCACGCTGTTCTACAACAAGAAGCTCTTCACGCAAGCCAGAATCTCTTCGGCGCCCACCACTTGGGCCGACGTGCAGAGCGATGCGGCAAAGATCACGGGGTTAGGCAAGATCGGATTCGGTCTTCCCCTCGGCGCCGAGGAAGCCCAGGCGGAATCGCTGCTCTGGATGCTCGGAAACGGTGGCAACTACCAGACGTCGAGCGGCAAGTACGACATCGACAGCGCCGCTAACATCCAGACGTTCGAGTTCCTCACGAAGCTCGTCAATGCGGGGGATACCGAACCGAATCCGGCCACGAAGGACCGCACGCCGCTGTGGCAGCAGTTCGCTCAGGGCCAGATCGGCATGATCAACGCCTCGCCGGCACTGGTTCCGATCATCAAGACGGCCGGTGTTCTGACTGACAGCGACTGGACCTCGGTGCCGATCGCAGGGAAGAACGGCGCGCTGACAAAGACGCTCGGCGTGTGCGACAACGTCGCAGCGTTCAAGTCCAACGGCCACGAGGCGCAGATCAAGAAGTTCCTCGATTTCGCCTACCAGGACAAGTATCAGATCCAGTTCGACAAGGAGTACGACCTGCTCCCCGCGACGTCGACGGCGGCAAAGGCTCTCGAATCGGACGCGATCTTTGGCCCGTTCCTGAAGGCCCTGCCGAACTCGGTGCAGTACCCCAGTGACACTGCGTGGCCACAGCTGAAGACAAAAATCCAGCAGACGATCGGAACTACTCTCACCAGCGACCCGAAGTCTGTGCTCGGCCAGTTGCAGCAGGCCGCGAACGCGGGCTAGCAGGCTCCTGACTATCGTCGTGGTGTTCGGGCGCCAAATAAGGTTTCGCCCGAACACTACGGCAGTCGCTCCGACAGAAATCAGGAAATCAATGACGTCGTCCCTGTTGCCCACTGCGGCGCCCCCCGCCTCCGGGCATTCGCGCCGACGCGGAAGGCCATCGAGGAGGTTCATCAGGAGGGCAGCTCCGCTCGCGTGGATCGGGCCGGCGATCATCCTGATCGTCATCGTTGTTCTGCTGCCGGTCGTGGTGATGATCCAGTCGTCCCTGCAGAAGATCAGCCCAGACGGGTTCGTTCTCGGATCGGCGGGCATCAACAACTTCATCACCTTGTTTGGTGAGTCCGCCCTGAGCGGCGTGCTGCTTCGCACGGTTATTTGGACAGTCGGAGTGGTCGCCGTGACCATGGTTATTTCGCTCGGCCTAGCTCAGCTCTTCAACGCGCGGTTCCCGGGTCGACGGGTAGCGCGCTGGGCTCTGATCGTGCCGTGGGCATCCTCGGTCATGATGACGGCCCTCATTTTCCGGTGGGCGCTCGATCCAAACAACGGCGTCGTGAATGTCGTGCTGCACGACGTTGGCCTGCTGAAGGCGTTCAACTCGAACGAGGCCGACTGGCTCGGCCGGCCCGTGAGCGCGCTGGCCTGGATGATGGTCGTCGCGGTCTTCGTTTCGCTGCCGTTTTCGACCTACGCCCTGCTCTCGGGGTTGCAGTCGATTCCCGAGGAGGTGTACGAAGCGGCCCGAATCGACGGCGCCTCGTATTGGAAGCTCTACACCGGTATCACGCTCCCGATGATCCGTCCGGCGATCCTCGTCGCCACCCTGATCAATGTCATCAACGTGTTCAACTCGTTCCCGATCATCTGGGAGATGACCCGTGGTGGGCCCGGCTACTCGACGAGCACCTCCACGACATTCATGTTCACGCTCAAACAGAGCTATATCGGGGAATCCGCCGCTCTGTCCGTCATCAACTTCGCGATGGTCATCGTGATTGTCCTCGTCTACCTCCGGGCGACCCACTGGAAGGAGCAGGTGGACTAGATGACGACACTGGTCACACCCACCGCGACGAGCCGAGTCGTGGCGCGCCCGCCATCGAGTCGACGTCGAGGCGGCGCCGCGTCGGCGAAGAAGCTGATCCTCGCGCTCGCCGCGTACATCGTGGCGATTCTGTTCCTGCTTCCGTACCTGGAAATGGTGGTCGTCGCGGGCCGCCCGGCCAAAGAGCTTCTGAGCCGCAACTTCTTCCCCACCCACTTCGACTGGTCGAACTTTGCCACGATCTGGAGCACCGGCTTTGGCGGTAACCTGTCGACGAGTCTGCAGGTCGCGGGCGGCGCGACGATCGTCGTGCTCGTCGTCGCACTCCCGGCGGCCTATTACACCGCCCGACATCGATTCCGAGGTCGTGCCCTCTTCCTCCTACTCGTGCTGGCCACTCAGATGTTCCAGCCGGCCGCGATGCTCGTGGGAATTCAGCGGGAGTTCCTCGGATTCAACCTGCCGTCACCGACCCTGTCCCTCATCCTGATCAACGCTGGATTCAACCTTGCCTTCGCGGTATGGATCCTCAACGCGTTCGTCTCGTCAATTCCGGTCGAGCTTGAGGAGGCCGCCGTTGTCGACGGATGCACCCGGATCGGGGCGATGATGCGCATCACGCTTCCCCTCGCGATGCCAGGAATCGTCACCGCTCTCATCTTCACCTTCATCAGCGCATGGAACGAGTTCCTCGTCGCGCTGACACTCACGTTGAGCGCTCCGGATAGCGCTCGCCCGCTCACGGTAGCGATCAACAGCTACGTCGGCCAATACTCGATCGACTGGGGTCACCTCTTCGCCGGATCCCTCGTTGCCATGGTTCCCGTCGTCATCCTGTTCGCCGTGATCGAGGGTCGAGTCGTCAGCGGACTCACTGCTGGCGCCATCAAATAGCACGTCGAGACCGGCGTGTTTCGGACGCGTAAAAAGTTTGCGGTGACTATTGCTAATAGTTTGTTCGTAAGCTTTACTAACAAACATGAATCAGGGCTTCGGCAACGGCAGGGAACTGCGGCCGACCACGAAGGTGCTTCCTGAACACGCTCGCGGACACAACCGCTCCCTCGTCATGCAGACCCTCTATCGCGAGGGACAGCTGAGCCGTGCGGACATCGCCCGCGAGACCGGGCTGACCCGCGTCACTATCTCCGACCTCGTCGCCGATCTCATCGGCGAGAACCTCGTCATCGAAATCGGCCAGCGCGAGGATGTCCGGCCCGGCAAGCCGGCGACCCTGCTTGACCTCAACCGGGACGCCTTCCAAATCATCGGCGTCGACCTCAGCGAGTACGCGACTTTCCGTGGCGCAGTTCTCGACCTGGACGGCAAAATTCTCGGCCGTGCAGAACTGCCCCTCGCCGGAAGCACCGGCGAAGACGCGCAGGCGAAGGTCATCGCGCTCGTCGAGACGCTGATTGAAAAGGCGACTCGCCCCATCCTCGGAATCGGCGTCGGGTCCCCGGGCGTCGTCGACCTTGCCGGTGTGGTTCTGACCGCGCCCAACCTCGGCTGGACCAACCGAAGCCTGCAGCGCGACCTGGCGGTGCGATTCAGCATCCCCGTCGTCGTGATCAACGACGCCAACGCGGCGGCGCTCGCCGAACACAGCTTCGGTGGCGCAACAAGCGACATGATGCTGGTGAAGGTCGGTCACGGTGTCGGCTCCGGACTTCTGCTCGCCGGAATCCCGCTGTTCGGCAGTCGGTTCGCGGCAGGCGAGATCGGCCACGTCGTAGTCGGCACCGATGGCGGGCTCACCTGCGTCTGCGGCAAGGTCGGATGCCTCGAGACCTGGCTCGCGACCCCGCGACTCGACGCGGCGCTCGCGAACGCCAGCACGTCCGAGCAGAAGGAACAGATTCTTTGGGCGGCGGGAGAGCGCCTCGGCATTGCTCTCGCACCCGTGGTTGGTGCGCTCGATCTCTCCGAGATCGTGCTGAGCGGGCCGACCCAACTACTTGATGGCACTCTCGCGAGAGCCACCATCGAGACCATTCGCGCACGAACGATGCCCGAGTTTCACGGGAATCTCGTGCTGCGGATGACCACGCTCGGAGAGGACATCGTCTTGCGCGGCGCTGCCGTCATGGTTCTCTCCGGGCAACTTGGGGTTTCGTAGCTCGTCGAAGCGATCTCCCGCCCGTATGTCCCACACAGCAGATCTACCCTCACGCACCATCCCTTACGAAAGGAAGCACCAATGAAGAACAAACTTTGGGGCGCAACGGCGTTTGCCGTCGCAGGCGTGCTCGCGCTCGCCGCGTGCAGCACCGGTGGCGGTTCGGCCGCATCCACCGGCATCGCACCGAGCACCAATGGCAAGGGCAAGACGATCACACTCTGGTTGGTTGGTAGCGACACACCGGATGCGCTGCGCACCTACCTCACGACCGAGTTCAACAAGGAGACCAAGGGCACGCTCAAGATCGAGCAGCAGGACTGGTCAGACATCGTGACCAAGCTCACGACGTCGCTTCCCGACAAGAACAACACCCCCGATGTCACGGAAATGGGCAACACGCAGTCGCCCACGTTCACCAACGTCGGTGCATTCCTTGACATCTCCAGCCAGTACAAGGCGCTCGGCGGCCCCAAGCTGCTGCAGTCCTTCGTGGCGGCCGGAGAGGTCAACGGCAAGAACTACACGCTGCCGTACTACTTCGGTTCGCGCTACGTTTTCTACCGCAAGGATGTGTGGGCAAAGGCCGGCATTACGTCCGTCCCGACCACGCTGACCGAGTTCAACAAGGACGTTGCAACTGTCGCGGCCGCAAACCCCGACAACATCGCAAACTTCTCGGGCTTCTACCTCGGCGGCCAGGACTGGCGCGACGGAATCTCGTGGATCTTTGCGAACGGTGGAGACATCGCCAAGGAGAAGGGTGGCAAGTGGGTCGCCTCGCTCGATGACCCGAACACGCTCAAGGGTCTCGCGCAGCTCCAGGACATCTACAAGAACGCGGACAACGCTCCCGGAGATGCCCAGGACAGCAACCAGTACATCTACATCAACAACGACGACTCGATCGCCGGTAAGACCTCGGCCGACGCGGCAACGCCGGTGTCGCTGTCGGCCGCCACGATCATGGCGCCCGGTTGGGCACACTGGTCGATTGGTGACAAGGGAACCGACGCGAAGGGCGCGGTAACTCGCACCTGGAACGACGCGACCTTCGGCAACTTCGCGCTGCCGGGCAACGATGGCAAGGCCGCCCCGGTCTTCGCGGGTGGCTCGAATATCGGCATCTCCGCTAAGTCGAAGAACCCGGGTCTGGCGGAGACGCTCCTGAAGATCATCTTCAGCCCGACCTACCAGCAGATGCTCGGCAAGAACGGCCTCGGCCCGGCGAACTCCGACTACACGTCGGCGCTCGGCTCCGACCAGTTCGCGTCGGCTCTGATCGCGTCGTCGTCGAACTCGAAGCTCACCCCTGCGGCACCGGGTTGGGCATCGGTTGAGGCGTCCGGAGTGATGGAGGAGTTCTTCAGCAAGATCAAGGACTCCACCGACCTCACCGCCCTGGCGAAGGAATACGACGCCAAGATCACACCAATGCTGAACACCAAATAGAAACTGCGTCACAGCGGGGGCGTAAGGCTTCGGCCTTGCGCCCCCATTCCATGAATACGATCACCCGAGAGGAGAAGGACATGACCGCAGATCTCGCACCGAAGCGTTCCGGCCGCCGTCGCATCACCGGCACGCCGTATGCACTGATCATCCCGGCCGTCGCGGTGCTCGTTCTCGCCATGGGTTACCCGCTCGTCTGGCAGCTGATCACCTCGACCCAGCAGTTCGGGCTCGCCCAGCAGTTCGGCCAGGCGGCACCGTTCGTCGGGCTGCAGAACTACATCACCCTCGCGACCGATCCGTACATGTGGACGGTTGTCGCTCGCTCCGTTCTCTTCTGCGCGGCCTGCGCGGCAATCACGATGGTGATCGGGACGCTCCTCGCCCTCCTCATGAACGTTGTCGCGCGCTGGGTGCGCCTGCTGCTTCAGATCACCCTTCTCCTGGCCTGGGCCATGCCGGTCGTCGCGGCGATGACCGTGTGGACCTGGTTGTTCAACCTCCGCAGCGGGGTAATCAACTGGATGTTGACCGCCATCGGCCTGCCGTTCCATGGCCACAACTGGCTCATCGAGCCGCTGTCGTTCTTCGGTGTGGCCGTGATCATCGTCGTCTGGATGAGTGTGCCCTTCGTCGCCTTTTCGATCTACGCCGGACTGACCCAGGTGTCCGAGGAAGTCATGGAAGCCGCATCCATCGACGGAGCCAGCGCACGGCAACGCTTCTTCAGTATCACCGTTCCGATGATCCGTCCCGTCATCGCGATCGTTCTGCTGCTCCAGGTCATCTGGGACCTTCGCGTGTTCACGCAGATCAAGCTGCTCCAGACGGCTGGATCGGTGAAGAGCGAGACCAACCTCCTCGGCACGTACATCTATCAACTGGGTACGGGCTCCAGCGACTTCGGGCTGGCGTCGGCCGTGTCGGTCTTCGTGCTCGCGCTCACCATCGTCATCAGCGCCTTCTATGTGCGCAGCATGCTCAAGGAGGAGTCATGACCACCATTCGACTACGTCCTCGAGTTCGGCGATCCAAGGTCCTGTACTCGATCATCGGAGTTGTCGTCGCGCTGATCTGGGTGTTCCCGGTCTACTGGATGCTCAACTCCTCCCTGCTCTCGAATGTCGTGCTGCAGGATGCCACGCCAACCTTCCTTCCGATTGGCGGATCCTTCGCGAACTTCAGCGCGGTCTTCGCGGGGGGCACCTTCTTCCCGGCGCTCGGGATGAGCGTCGTGATTGCCCTCATCGTTGTGGTGCTCTGCCTGCTGTTCGCGTTCCTGGCGGCACTCGCCATCAGCCGGTTCCGGTTCCGCGGCCGCAAGGCGTTCGTGCTCGCCGTCCTCCTGATCCAGATGCTGCCGGCCGAGGGGCTGTTTATCGCACAGTACAAACTTCTCTCCAGCGTCGGGCTCCTCAACTCGGTCATCGGCATCAGCGTGCTCTACACCGCGTCTGTCGTCCCCTTCACGATCTGGATGCTCCGCGGATTCGTTGCGGGCATCCCGATCGAACTCGAGGAGGCCGCCATGGTCGACGGGCTCAGCCGCACGCAGGCATTCCTGCGAATCACCTTCCCGCTGCTCGCTCCGGGGCTCATCGCGAGCGGGGTGTACGCGTTCCTGCAGGTGTGGAATGAGTTCACGATCGCGCTGGTGGTGCTTCCGGACAATGCATCGGCCACGCTTCCGCTGTGGCTGCAGGGCTTCATCCAGCAGTCGGCAAGCCGGGCGACCGACTGGGGACAGGTCATGGCCGCATCGACGCTGGTCGCGGTTCCCGTCATCATCTTCTTCCTGTTCGTGCAGGGCCGGATGACGTCCGGCCTCGTCAGCGGCGCGGTTAAGGGCTAACACGAATGACACCCCCGCCTTCGACTGGCTCAGGAGCCGATTCCGCCGCCGGCGGCGTCTTACTCCCGGGATTCGTCGGCCCGACGCTTCCCGACTGGCTGGCAACCCGCCTTCGCGCAGGGCTCGCCGGCGTCTGCCTGTTCGCGACGAACATCGAATCGGCCGGGCAGCTGCGCGCGCTCACGGACGCGATCCGCGAGGCGAACCCGCTCGCGCTGATCGCCATCGACGAGGAGGGCGGTGATGTCACAAGGATTTACAGCAGTTCGGGCTCGCCGTATCCGGGTAACGCCCTCCTCGGTCGAATCGACGACGTCGACTTCACCGCGGCCGTGGCAATGAGTGTCGGCTGGGAGCTCCGCCGCGTCGGCGTCAACCTCAACTTCGCCCCAGACGTCGACATCAACTCGAACCCGGACAACCCGGTGATCGGTACGCGCAGCTTCGGGGCATCCGCCGACCTCGTCGCGCGTCACACGACGGCGTGGGTGACCGGCCTTCAGTCGACCGCTGTTGCCGCGAGCGTCAAACACTTTCCGGGCCACGGAGATACCGCGACGGACTCCCACCTTGCGCTGCCTGTCGTCGACCGCTCTCTCGAGCAGCTTCGCGAGCGCGAGTTGGTCCCCTTCGCGGCCGCGATTGCGGCGGGCACACGCACCGTCATGACGTCGCACATCCTTCTGCCCCAGCTGGACGCCGACCACCCGGCGACGCTGTCCTCGCGCGTGCTCGGCGACCTTCTTCGCACGGAACTCGGCTTCAAAGGCGTCATCGTGACGGATGCCCTCGACATGCGCGGAGCGAGCGGCGAGACGGGCATCCCCATTGCAGCTGTGCGGGCGCTGGCGGCGGGTGCAGACCTGCTGTGCATCGGCACGGAGAACACGGACGACGAGCTCGGCGAGATCGAGGCTGCGATCGCGACCGCGCTGGCGGACGGCACGCTTGCCCCTCGGCGCGTGGATGAAGCGCGGGAGCGCAACCGCGGCCTCGCACGGAGCCTGGCGACGGATGCCGGAGCCGTACCGGTACTCGAGGCGGCCGAGCCGCGCTTCCCACTGGAGCCCGCCATAGCGGCGTTCGACGTCACGCGTGGGGTCGTCGTGAATCCCGACCGACACATTGTGAGCATCGAAACGACCGCCAATATCGCCGTCGGAGCGTCACCCTGGGGGCTCGCCGCCGCCGGAGTCGAGGTGCTTCCCCTGCACGAAGGGGACGCTCTTCCCGACACGCTGTCTCCCGGCACGCAGCTGGTCATCGTGGGCAAGGACAACCACCGCCATGCTTGGGTGCGGGAACTGGTTAACTTGGCGCGCGAGCGTGACGCATCCACTCTTGTGATCGACATGGGCTGGCCGTCCGACGACCGGCGCTACGCGGATGTGGCGACCTTTGGTGCGTCGCGATATGTGGGCCAGGCGCTCGCCGCCTGGCTTGAGAAGTGCTCATCAGAAACGGAAGAGAAGCAGTGAGAGTCGGAGTGGACATCGGCGGCACCAACACGGATGCCGTCGTTCTCGATGACGCGGGAGCGGTGGCCCATTCCCTTCGCCTGCCGACGGGGTGGGGGCACGACGCCGTCTTGAGCACGGCCACGGATGTGGTGCGCGCGCTCGCCGGCGCGGCCGGGGTCGAACCGTCATCGTTCGCCTCGATCGGGGTCGGGATCCCCGGCGCGGTCGATGCGGAGCACGGTACCGTCACCCATGCTCGCAACCTCGGTGTCGCCCGTCTGGACCTCGGTGCCCTCCTCGGCGCGAATCTCGGCCGCCCGGTTCGGGTCGAAAACGATGTGAACGCGGCGGCGCTGGGCGCATTCCACCAACTCGGACTGGATGCCACCAACTCGCTGGCCTACCTCAATCTCGGGACGGGCCTCGCCGCCGGGCTGGTGCTCGGTGGCAAGCTCTGGCGGGGCTCGCGCGGCGCCGCCGGCGAGATCGGACACATCCTCGTCGATCCGGCGGGCCCACTCGACGTCGACGGGCAGCCCGGGGCACTCGAGGTTCTCGCATCCGGCTCTGGCATCGCGTCCCAGCGGCCGGGCTCGGTATCCGACATGATTGCGGCGGCGAAGGCAGGCGACCCGGAGGCGATCGAAATCCGTAGGCGGATGTTTGACGGAGTCGCCTCCGCCGTCCGGATCCTGGTGCTGACGCTCGATGTCGATGTCGTCGTCATCGGCGGCGGAATCAGCGCGATGGGTGACGAGCTGCTCGGCGCCGTGCGGGCGGTCTTCACCGACTGGGAGACGAATTCGCCGTTCATCACGTCCCTCGAACTCGGTACCCGGGTACGCATCCTTTCTCCCGACGCGTCGACCGCCGCGACCGGCGCAGCCTGGCTGGGGGCGACGCCGTGGCAGAGGTAGTCATCGTCGAGTCCGCCGAGGCTGGTGGCGAGATCACAGCGGATGCCGTGGTGGCGCTCATCGCGAAAAGGCCCGACGCCGTTCTTGGACTCGCAACAGGGACGTCGCCGCTCTCGAGCTACGAAGCCATCGCGCGACGGTCGCTCGACCTGAGTCGTGTTCGTGGGTTCGCGCTCGACGAATATGTGGGACTGCCGGTCGGACATCCGGAAAGCTACCGCTCGGTCATCACGCGCGACGTTGTCGAGCCGCTCGGGATGACGCCCGCGCTCGTTCGCGTGCCGGGCGACGACGGTGGTCCGCTCGAGACCGCGGGGGAGCGCTACGAGGCGGACCTGGTCGCGGCCGGTGGCGTCGACATCCAGCTACTCGGCATCGGCGGAACCGGCCACATCGGCTTCAACGAGCCGGGGTCATCCTTCGGCTCACTCACCCGCATCAAGACGCTCACGGCACGCACGCGCGCGGACAATGCGAGATTCTTCGCATCGCCCGACGAGGTTCCGATGCACTGCCTCACCCAGGGTCTCGGGACGATCCTGCGCGCGCGACACCTCATCCTGCTTGCCTTCGGCGCATCGAAGGCTGCCGCGATCGCCGCGGCCATCGAGGGACCGCTTAGTGCGAGCGCGCCGGGATCGGCCGTGCAGTTGCACCCGCACGTCACGGTCGTCGTCGACGAGGCGGCAGCATCCGGGCTAAAGAACGCGGACTACTACCGTTACGCCTGGGACAACCGCCTCCCCTGGGAGACCCCCTAGCCACGCCGCACTTTGTTGACCGCGCGGTTCCTGTAAGTGGTGCGCAGTCAACAAACTCCCGCCCGAAGCGAGGCGGGCGGTGTTTTGTGATCAGCTCGATTCATCCGCGGCGTTAATAGCGCCACCGACAAGTCCAGGGTCCAACGCCACTACGATCTCGTCGCCTTCGATCCGTCCCCTCTCGACGATGGAGAGCCCTATCGGCGCTAGCGTTGCCGCTCGTCCGCGTTGGACTGCTTGCTCAAAGTCCTCAACGTCTCGTTGTCCGTCTTCGTCCCTCTCCCATGCCGCAACGGCGAGTTCCGCAAGAGGTTTTGGCAGCCGAACCTCGATGTCGGGCAGATCAGCCTCAGAGAGTTGCTGTCCGACGGCGGCAAGCGTTTTGGCATCCACGCGATACCGACGTTGAGCGTCCGATTCCACCATCCGGACAGAGTACCCACGTACACGCCGCCGCACTTTGTTGACCGCGCACCACTTACAGGACCCGCGGGGTCAACAAAGTGCAGCGTGTTAGAGGGGTTCGCCGTTCGCCCAGACGCGGCGGACGCTCCAGGGGGAGTCGAGTTGCACGGCGTCGGCCACATAGCCGGGGGCGAGCAGGCCGTGTCGGGCATCTAACCCGAGGACGCGCGCGGGCGTGAGGGTCAACGCGGCGATGGCTTCCGCGGGCGCCACACCGACCCGCTCGATCGCTAATCGCAGCGCGCGATCCTGGGTGAGGGTCGACCCCGCGAGCGTGTGTGTCCCAGCGATGTGTGCAAGGCCGTCGCGAACCTGGACCGTGAGCGAACCGAGCGGGTACTCGCCATCGGATCCGCCCGCCGCGGCCATCGCGTCCGTGATGAGTGCAATCCGGTCGGGCGCCGAGCGAAATGCAAGAGCCGCGACATCCGGATGCACGTGCTCGCCGTCGAGGATGAGCTCGATGGTCACGCGCGAGTCCTCGAACGCCGCGACGACGGGGCCCGGCGCACGGTGGCCGATCCCCGGCATCGCGTTGAAGGCGTGAGTAAGCAGGCGTGCGCCCAGGTCGAAGGCAACGCGAGTCAACTCGAAGTCGGCCTGGCTGTGGCCAACGGCGACCACGACTCGGTTTTCGACCAGGATCTCGATCAGCTCGAGCGCGTTGGGCAGTTCGGGTGCGATCGTGATCTGGCGCAGGGTGCGGCGGGCAGCGTCCAGCAGGCGGTCGAGCTCGGCGGGCTGCGGGTCGCGGAGAAACTCCGGGTTGTGTGCCCCTGGTCGCTCCGGCGACAGGTACGGACCCTCGAGGTGGGAGCCCAGCACCAGTGGGTCCGAGTCCACGAGCCCGGCGATCGTGGCAAGGCTCGATTCGAGCGCGGCGATCGGATTGGCCACGAGGCTGATCAGCGACCGGGTAGTGCCGTGGACGCGGTGCACCGCCAGGGCGGACTCGATCGCCTCGGCCCCGTCGTCGTAGGAGAAGCCCCCGGCACCATGAGAATGAAGGTCGATGAAGCCGGGCGTGAGCCAGTCACCGGCGAGATCGACTGACTCGTCGGCTGATGGTGCGGCGCCCGTGCCGACGGAGACGATCGTGTCACCGTCGACGACCATCCAGAAATCGTCGACCTGTCCCGCGGCATCCAGCTTGCGTGCGTGCGTGAAGAGTGTCGTCACGATTCCCGCCTACCTGAAGATGATGGTGCGGTTCTGGTCGAGCAGCACGCGGTGCTCCGCGAACCACTTCACCGCCTGGGTGAGCGTTCTGGATTCCTCGTCCTGCCCGATCGCGACCAGTTCAGCGGGCGAGCGCGAGTGGTCGACGCGCACGACGTTCTGCTCGATGATGGGTCCCTCATCGAGGTCGCTCGTGACGAAGTGCGCGGTGGCGCCGATGAGTTTGACGCCGCGTGCGTGCGCCTGCTTGTACGGGTTCGCGCCCTTGAAGCCCGGCAGGAAGGAGTGGTGGATGTTGATGATCCGGCCGCTCAGTGCCGCACAGAGCTCGGGGGACAGGATCTGCATGTAGCGAGCGAGGACAACCAGTTCGACGGCGAACTCGTCGACGACGTCCAGCACCCGGTCCTCGAACGCGAGCTTCTGCCCGGCGCTGGCAACGGGATGCGATTCGAAGGGCACGTCGTAGAACTCGGCGAGGCCGCCCAGCTCGCGGTGGTTGCTGAGCACGATGGGGACATCGATCGACAGTTGTCCGGCGCGCTCACGATACAGAAGGTCGTTCAGGCAGTGCGCGGCCTTCGAGACTAACACCAGTGTGCGCAGGGGTCGACCGACGATGTCGAGCTGCCAGGTCATCCCGTACTTCGACGTGATGGGTGCGATGGCACTCTCGAAACCGGGCCTGTCGATGGATGACTCGACCTGCAACCGCATAAAGAACGTGCCCGTATCCGCGCTCGAGAACTGCTGGGACTCCGTGATGTTGCCGGCCGCCTGCACGATGGCGCCACTGATCGCGTGAACGATTCCCGGCTGGTCTCGGCAGACCAGGGTCAGGATCCAGTGGGTCGTGTTCTCGCTCACGGTCCAAGCGTATTGCCCGCTATCGATACGCTGGTTCGGATGGCTGAATCGACCGAAGAGAACCGATCGGTTCGTCCGTTTCCCTGGCTGGGGCTTGTCACTCTCGCCCTGGCGATATTCGTCTCGGTGACGACCGAGTTTCTGCCCACGGGGCTGCTGCCGGAGATGGCGCGCGAGTACCACGTCTCGCTGTCACAGGTCGGGTTGCTTGTGACGATCTTCGCCGCGACCGTCGTTCTGGCGACGACACCGCTCTCCATTCTGACCAGGAGTTACTCGCGCAAGGGGCTCGTCGTCGTCGTCCTGATCATCATTGCGATCGGTGCCCTCGGCGCGGCGGTCGCGCCCACGTATGGATTCCTCGTGGTCGCTCGTGTCGTCGGTGGCCTCGCCCACGGTCTGTTCTGGGCCGTGGTGGGTGGGTATGCCGCACACCTGGTGCCCAAGCACCAACTCGGGCGCGCCGTGGCGATCACGGCGAGCGGCGCGACCGCGGCATTCGTGCTCGGCGTGCCGGTCGGCACCGCCATTGGGCATGCGCTGGGCTGGCGCCTCGCGTTCGCGTTCATGGCGGGACTCATCCTGATCCTCACGGTGCTCGTGGTGCGGTACCTGCCCGCGGTCGACCACCGGGTGCGCCTCGCAACGGGCGAGATTCCCCTGCCGCTGCGGAAGGATCGCAGCATCTCTTCGGTCGCCGTGCTGTGCATCGTGATCCTGTTGCTCATCACCTCACAAAACATCTTCTACACCTACATTGCGCCCTGGCTCATCTCCGTGGGTGGCTTCGGCTCCGGCGGTGTTCCGGGCCTGCTGTTGCTCTATGGCGGCGCGGGAGCGGTTGGCCTGGTGCTCGCAGGCTTTGTTGCGGACCGGTTCCCCCGCGGCGGCTTTGTGGTGGCGTTCGCGATCGTCGCGGTCGCTGTGTTCGCGCTCTGGCTGTTCGGCGACCGCCAGCCCGTCGTGATCGGCGCACTCGTGGTCTGGGGAGTTGCGTTCGGCGGTGGCCCGGCGATCATCCAGACCCGGATGCTGCACGTCGCATCTGCGAGGATGCGCGAGACCGCGGTCGCGCTGCAGACGACGGCGTTCAATGTCGGGATCGGCGGCGGAGCGCTCGTCGGCGGGCTCCTGCTGGACCAATCGGGGCTGCGCATCCTGCCGCTGGCCGACGTGATCATCACCATCGTCGGCGTGGTGTTCATCCTTGCCTCGGATTTCTGGCTGTCCCGTCGTCGTACGCGTTGACACCGCCCGGGTGACGGTTGTACCGTAAGCGCACGGATTGAACAGGTCTGAACAGGTTCAATTCGCCCATTTACGAGAGGACCATCGTGGCTACCCCAACCAAGGAAGCGCCCGCCCGATTGGGCGTCGAGCTCAACGGCATCAATACCATTGCGGAGAACGAGCGCAAGGGTACGGCCAGGAGCCTGTTCTGGCCCTGGTTCGGCGCCAACGTTTCGGTGCTTGGGCTGAGCTACGGCTCGTTCGTTCTCGGGTTCGGGATCTCGTTCTGGCAGGCGACCATCGTCGCCATTGTCGGAATCGCCGTCTCGTTCCTGCTGTGTGGCGCCATCTCCCTTGCGGGCAAGCGCGGCTCGGCGCCCACCATGATCCTGAGTAGGGCCATGTTCGGTGTTCGGGGAAACCGACTGCCCGCCGCCATCTCGTGGGTGCTGACGGTGGGTTGGGAGACGGCTCTCACCGCTCTCGCCGTACTCGCGACCTCAACCGTGCTCACTCGCCTGGGCGTTGGATCCGGCCCCGCTCCGAAGATCATCGCCCTCATTGTCGTCGCGGCGCTCATCGTCGGTGCCGGAGTTCTCGGCTTCAAGGTCATCATGCGACTGCAGGTGTGGATCACGATCATCACCGGTGTCCTCACCGTCGTGTACGTGATCCTCGCCCTGCCACACGTCAACCTGCACGTCGTCGGTACACTCCCGAACGGCTCCGTTCCCGCTCTCATCGGCGCGCTCGTGTTCGTGATGACCGGATTTGGACTCGGCTGGGTCAATGCCGCCGCCGACTACTCGCGCTACCTTCCGCGCACCACCCGCAGCTCCGCGGTGGTCACCTGGACGACCTTCGGTGGCTCGATCGCGCCGATCATCCTCGTGATCTTCGGGCTCCTTCTGGCCGGATCGTCGCCCGCGTTGAGCAAGGCGATTGGTGCCGACCCGATCGGGGCGCTGACGACCATTCTTCCGCTGTGGTTCCTCATTCCGTTCGTGATCGTCGCGGTGCTCGGACTCGTCGGTGGTGCGGTGCTGGACATCTACTCATCCGGGCTGGCCCTGCTGAGCGCGGGCATCCGCATCCCGCGGCCCGCGGCCGCAGGAATCGACGGCGTGGTGATGATCATCGGGTCCATTTACGTGGTGTTCTTCGCCACCAGTTTCATAGCGCCGTTCGAGGCCTTCCTGGTCACGCTGGGCGTGCCCATCGCGGCGTGGGCGGGAATCTTCATCGCAGACATCCTGCTGCGTCGCACCAACTACTCCGAGAAGGACCTCTACGACGCCAAGGGTCGCTACGGGAACGTCCGCTGGCTGGCGATCATCCTGATCGTGCTCGGGACGGTAGTCGGCTGGGGCCTCCTGACGAACACCTTCGGCGTTCCGAGCTGGCTCAACTGGCAGGGCTACCTGCTTGGGCCGGTCGGGCTCGGCGGACGAACCGGCGCCTGGGCTTACGCAAACCTCGGTGTACTGGTCGCACTGCTGATCGGTTTCGTGGGAACACTGGTCTTCGGTCGCTCGGCCGCGCGTCGCCAGGAATCCCTCAAGTAGTGGCCTCGCCCTCGGCGGTTCCCCCGCTCAAGCACGAGAAGATCGCGCAGGTGCTCGAGGGCGAGATCCGCCGGGGCAGCATGCCGAACGGTCGCCGTCTTCCGGGGGAGACGGCGCTCGCCGAGAGATTCTCGGTCAGCCGCAACACCGTTCGCGCGGCGCTGTTCGAGCTGGGCGCGGCCGGTCTCATCGCGACGAGGTCGGGCAAGGGCTCGTTCGTCACGTTCGACGGAAATCCTCTGGATGTGGAGCTCGGCTGGGCGCAGGCACGTCAAGAGCAGGGGGTCGTCACCCGCATCGAGGTCGTCCTGCTCGACGAGATCACGGATCCGCTGCTCGCCGCGGAACTGGGTGAGACGAGCGACCGATTCGTCATCATCGACCGGCTCCGATCCGCGGACGGGGAGGGTGTGATTGCTTACGAGCGGTCGCGCATCCCTGCGCTACCGGCCGTTCGGGCCGCCGTCGCTGAGGGTCAGGCCGACGGTTCGCTCACGAGCATGCTGCGCGGAGCCGACCTGATCGCCGCGCAGGGAGAGCAGTGGGTCGAAATTCGGCGCCTGTCGGTCGACGAGGCGCTCCTGCTCGGCCGAACGCCGGGCGACTCATTCCTCTGGTCGCGCTGCGTCACGAGAGACGCCGAGGGCCGTCTTGTCGAGAACGTCGAGAGCCTTCTGGACCCCGGGCACTTCAGCCTGCACTTCCAGTTCGCGCAGCAATAGGGCGGTATCATTGTGTCGTCGCAACTGGCGTTGAGATGGGCAACCATCGGGGAGCGACTGACTTGGCTGGTGGCCGTACGCCTGGGCTGCCTCGAACAGTAGATTGTCCATGCCATGTCGTGCTTATGCACATCAAAGGAGCAACGCCAGTGAATTCGTTCAATTCCCCCCTGTCTGAAGTCGACCCGGAGATCGCCGCCGTCCTGGCGAATGAACTCGGCCGCCAGCGCGGCACCCTGGAGATGATCGCCAGCGAGAACTTCGTTCCCCGCGCGGTGCTCGAGTCCCAGGGTTCGGTGCTGACCAATAAATACGCCGAGGGTTATCCCGGACGCCGCTACTACGGTGGCTGCGAGTTCGTGGATGTCGTGGAGCAGCTCGCCATCGACCGTGCCAAGAGCCTGTTCGGCGCGGCCTACGCGAACGTGCAGCCGCACTCCGGCGCCTCCGCCAATGCCGCCGTACTCGCCGCCATCGCAAACCCCGGCGACAGGATCCTCGGCCTCGAACTCGCGCATGGTGGCCACCTCACCCACGGCATGCGGCTGAACTTCTCCGGCAAGCTCTACGAGGCTCACGCGTACGGAGTCGACCCCACGACGATGCTCGTCGACATGGATGCGGTACGCGAGAAGGCTCTCGAGGTGCGCCCGCAGGTGCTCATCGCCGGATGGTCCGCGTACCCGCGCCAGCTCGACTTTGCGGCGTTCCGCGCCATCGCCGACGAGGTCGGCGCGTTGCTCTGGGTCGACATGGCCCACTTCGCCGGCCTCGTTGCCGCCGGCCTGCACCCGTCGCCTGTCCCGCACGCGCACATCACGTCATCCACGGTGCACAAGACGATCGGTGGACCGCGCTCGGGGTTCATCCTGACCAACGATCTCGAGCTTCAGAAGAAGATCAACTCGAACGTGTTCCCGGGCCAGCAGGGCGGCCCACTCATGCACGTGATCGCGGCGAAGGCGACCGCCTTCAAGCTCGCGGGGGAGCCAGAATTCAAGGATCGCCAGCAGCGCACGATTCGGGGTGCACAGATCCTCGCCGAGCGCCTGGTGGCCGCGGACACGAAGGCGGCCGGCGTCGACGTTCTCACGGGCGGCACCGATGTCCATCTCGTTCTTGTCGACCTGCGCGAGTCCGCCATCCACGGCCAAAACGCGGAGGACATCCTGCACTCGGTCGGCATCACGGTGAATCGCAACGCCGTGCCGTTCGATCCTCGCCCCCCGATGACCCCGTCGGGCGTTCGCATCGGTACGCCGGCGCTCGCGACACGTGGATTCGGGGATGCCGAGTTCACCGAGGTCGCCGAGATCATCGCTACCGCCCTCAAGCCCGAGCCCGACGTGCTCGCGCTCAAGGAGCGGGTCACGAAGCTGACGGAGGCGTTCCCGCTGTACGACGGACTGACGAGCCCCGGTACCTGGAAGTAGTTCGATGGTCGCCATCAAGCTGGACGGCATTGCGACGGCATCCGCCATCAAAGCGGAACTCAAGGGTCGCATCGAAGCGCTCGCCGCGAAGGGCATCAAGCCCGGGTTGGCGACGCTCCTGGTGGGCGACGACCCCGGATCGCTGAGCTATGTCGGGGGCAAGCACCGAGACTCGCTCGAGGTCGGGATCGAGTCGGTTCGGGTCGACCTGCCCGGCACGGCGAGCGAGGCGGATGTTCGCGCCGCGATCGCGTCGCTGAATGCGGATCCGCGCGTGACCGGCTTCATCGTCCAGCTACCGCTGCCCGGAGACATCGACGAGCACGCGATGCTCGAGCTCGTCGATCCGGCGAAGGATGCCGACGGCCTCCACCCGACCAACCTTGGTCGACTGGTGCTCGGTGTCGACGGCACCCTGACCTCGCCCCTGCCCTGCACACCGGCCGGCATCATCGAGCTGGCTGAGCGGTTCGGGGTCGAGTTCTCCGGGCGCAACGTCGTGGTGATCGGGCGAGGCATCACGGTGGGTCGACCGCTGGGGCTGATGCTCACCCGCAAGGGGATCGACGCGACGGTCACCCTGACCCATTCGCGAACGGACGACCTCGCCGGCGAGGTGCGTCGCGCGGACATCGTCATCGCCGCGGTCGGTGTTCCCCACCTCGTGAAGGCGGATTGGATCAAGCCCGGCGCGGCCGTACTCGACGTCGGCGTCACGCGTATCGGGATGACCGACAGTGGCAAGGCAAAGCTTGCCGGCGATGTCGACCCGGCCGTTGCGGATGTCGCCGGCTGGCTCTCGCCGAACCCGGGTGGAGTCGGGCCGATGACTCGTGCGATGCTCCTGAATAACGTTGTGCTTGCGGCCGAGCGGGCCTCAAACTAGCTACCTTCCGCCACCACCACCGCCGCCTCCTCCACCACCGGAGAAGCCTCCACCGAACGATCCGCCGAAACCGCTTCCGCCGCCACTCGAGACGGGGATGGTGCTCGTCGTCACGGCGTTGGACAGGCCCGACAGCGATCCGATGAACAGGGCGGAGTTGAATCCGCCGTTTCCCACGTACCAGTTCGGGGTGACCGAGGTGTCCGTGTAGTGGATGGCCAGCACCTTGGACCATTCGTCTTCGACGCCGAACAGTACGGCAAACGGCAGGAGCTTCTCGTACAGCTTCACCACCTCGCGTTTGTCGTCGTAGTTGACGCGCTCCGCGCCCGTTGGAGACTGAAGGATGCGCATCCGGTCCTTCTCGGCGACGGTGAGGTAGAGCCTCATGCCGAGCAGGTAGTTGCGTTGGTCGGCGCCCGCGGGGGTGAGTACGTAGCCGCGATAGGCGGTGGCGAACGCGACGATCATGGCGATGATTGTGAAGGGTATCGACAGGTCGGCGAGGGCGCTCGCGGCTCCGGTGATTCCGATCAGAACGCCCTCCACGATGACGAGCCCGAGGAGCGCGAGCCCGGTGAAAGCACCGCTGCGTCCGGAGGGTTTGAGGCGCCAGCCCTTCTGCACTGTTCCGGCATTCACGGCAGCTTTCACCGCGGCGATGTCGCCCGCCTCCACCGCCGCCGCCACGACCTCGAAGGTCTCTCCGGGAGTCAACGTGGGGAAGAACGCCTGCAGCAGTTGCGTCTCCTCGGGGTCGAGGCCGTCGGCCGTCGTGAGTTCGAGGGTGTAGTTCGCTCCGCTGGATGTGGTGACCGCGTAGTCAAGGATTCGCAGATTTCCACGCACCGCAAGGCTGACGATCTGCGACGGGACCAGCGTGGTCTCGCGCTTGACCATGGTGGACGCCTCCATCAGGTTGATGCCCGTCGGTACGTCGTACTGCGGGATGATCGTCCCTCGACCCCTTGCGTTTCTCGGTCCGAAGGCGAACCGGCGGATGAGCGCGAAGGGAATCGAGGCGAGCGCGACCAGCAGGAACACACCGCCGACGATCTCACCCCAGACCGTGTCAGGGGTCAGCTGGGCATCGTCGGTCGAGTCCGTCCCCGAGTCGTGCGGGGCATCGGCGAAGGTGCCGACGGCGAATCCGATGGCGACGGTCATGTTCTCGCCGGCCGCGAGACCGGTTGCGGTAGCCGTGATCACGGTCACGGTCGGAAGGGCCGGACTCGCATCCGAACTCGGCGAGAGAGTTGGCATGGGAGTGTCGGGCGATGAGACATCGCACTGCTGCGTAGAACCCTGGGCGCCTTGGTAGCAGGCATTGTGGCCGCTCAGCGATAGCGCCAGCTTGGGGGCGACATGAACTCGCGCCGTGACCTTCGCGAAGGGTTGACTCCACTCGGTGCCGTTCGTGTCCCAGTAGAACTCGTCGTCGTTCGTGTTGCTGAAATACCCGGCGACGTTCGTCTGCGTGTAGGTGAGTGTGTAGGTGACGTGGCCGTGCACGTAGTTGTCCGTACCCGTCTCGACAGTCGTGAACTCGCCATCATCCGATACCGAGTAGGGCTTGGTGATGCCGTTCGTGTCGTTGATAGACACGAAGGTCGTGTGCAGTGGGCTGCCGAGGTAGTTGTCGGGGATCTTCCGAACGATGCCCTTGTTCTGGTCGGAGGAGGGGAACACCGCGGTGAGCTTCTCGACGGTCCTCAGGGTCGAGTGCCCGGATGCGTCGCGATCGAGGTAGTAGTCCGCGGAAAAATTGGAGAACGTGAAGTCATCGACGCCGACGCGAACGCCGGCCAGCACAGTGGTTGGTGCGCTTGCCGCCGCAGGAGCGGCGAGGCCCACGGACCCGGCCGCCAGGAGGAACAGGGCGACAGCGGCCCCGGTGATTCGCCCCGCAATTGTCGTCACCGCGTCAGCCTAGCGATCTGAGTAGTTCACCCCTATTCCGCTGCCGACCGGCACGGCCCTAGTGTGACGACATGGCAAAGACCGGACACATCAAGCACCATCGCGAGACCGCAGAACCGATCGAACTGAATCCGCTGTTCTCGCGGTTGGGTGAGGCGACCGAGTTGCCACGGTTCGTGATGCCCGATCGTCCCACCCAGCCCGAGACGGCGTACCAGATCGTGCACGACGAGTCGATGCTCGACGGCAACGCCCGGCTCAACCTGGCGACCTTCGTGGGCACCTGGATGGACGAGCAGTCGATCAAGATCTACGCCGAGGCGGCGGACAAGAACATGATCGACAAGGACGAGTACCCCCAGACGGCGGCGATCGAGACGCGCTGCTGGCGGATGCTCGCGCACCTCTGGGGCTCGCCCGATTCGGAGAAGAGCATCGGAACATCCACCATCGGTTCATCCGAGGCGTGCATGCTCGGCGGTCTCGCCCTGAAGCGTCGCTGGCGGCACGCCCGCGACGCAGCGGGCAAGGATGCGTCGAAGCCGAACCTGGTGATGAGCGCCGCCGTGCAGGTCTGCTGGGAGAAGTTCTGCAACTACTTCGATGTCGAGCCGCGCTACATCCCCATCTCCGAGCAGTACCCGGTCCTGTCCGGTCCGCAGCTTGAGGAGTACGTCGACGAGAACACGATCGGCGTCGTCGCCATCATGGGCGTCACCTACACGGGCGTTTACGAGCCGGTCGAGGAGATTGCCGCGGCGCTCGACGCGTTGCAGGAGAAGACCGGCCTTGACATCCCGATCCACGTCGACGGCGCATCCGGCGCCATGATCGCGCCGTTCCTGCAGCCGGATTTCGTCTGGGACTTCCGTCTCGAGCGCGTGCACTCGATCAACACCTCCGGCCACAAGTACGGCCTGGTCTACCCGGGCCTTGGCTGGGTGGTCTGGCGCACCGAGGACCTGCTGCCCGACGACCTCGTGTTCCGCGTCAGCTATCTCGGCGGCGACATGCCGACCTTTGCCCTCAACTTCTCACGCCCCGGCGCCCAGGTGCTGCTGCAGTACTACCTGTTCCTGCGTCTCGGGTTCGAGGGCTATCGATCGGTGCAGGGCGCGTCGCGGGATGTCGCGAAATATCTCTCCGAGGCGATCGGCAAGATGGGACCGTTCGACCTGTGCAGCGACGGTTCGGACATCCCGGTGTTCGCGTGGAAGCTCAAGGACGGGCACAGGGGCCACTGGACCCTGTACGACCTCTCCGACCGCCTGCGGATGCGCGGCTGGCTCGTCCCCGCCTACCCGATGCCGGACGACCTCGCGGCGATCACCGTGCAGCGGATCGTCGTGCGCAACGGTCTCAGCCGGGACCTCGCGGGGAGCCTGCTGAACGACATCGAGACCGAGGTCAAATACCTCGAGGCTCTCGAGGCACCCATGCCCGCGGAGAATCGCAGCCGCCCGCACCATCATTAGGCTTGGCGTTATGCGTGCCCCCACCGGTGAACAGTTCCGTCTGACCAGGTCGACTCCGCACGGACTCGCCGAGGCCGTGATCGTCGAGGTCGCGGCATCCATTCGCGAGTTTCGGATCGGCACGGTGGAGTTGACCGAACCGTACGGCGAGTTCTCGATGCCCCCGTTCGCGGACGGGATCGTGCTGGTGCCGTGGCCGAACCGGATCGAGGATGGCGTCTGGGAGCTGGATGGCGTTCATCAGCAGCTCGACATCACGGAGCCGGACAAGCACAACGCCATTCATGGTCTGCTGAGGTTTGCGTCATACCGAGTGCTCGAGCGCACGGATGGATCGATCACCCTTGGGGCGACGATTTTTCCACAGCATGGGTATCCGTTCCTGCTCGAGACGTCGGTTCGACACGAACTGACCGACGACGGGATGACGATTACCCACCGCATCACGAACGAGTCCGATCTCCCTGCTCCGGTCGCGATCGGCGCCCATCCGTTCTTCCAGCTCGGTGATGTTCCGACCGAGGACCTCACTCTCACCGTCCACGCGGGCACGCGTTTCCCCGTGGATGAGCGCCTCAACGTGTCGGCCGAGATCCCTGTCGTTGGCGACTACGACCTGCGAGACGGGCGCAAGGTCGCTGACGTCAATCTGGATGACGCGTTCGGCGACGTGACACCGGTCAACCAGGTTACGGCCCAGCTCACCGCGCCGGATGGCCGGTCGGTGGCGCTCTGGCAGGACGAGAACTTCCCCTACGTGCAGATCTTCACTACCCGAAAGTTTCCCCGCGGTACCGGCTTTGTGACGGCCATCGCGATGGAGCCGATGACGGCGCCCGCGAACGCGTTCAACTCGGGGCAGTCGCTCAAGTGGCTGAACCCGGGTGAGACGTGGCAGGCGGCGTGGGGCATCCGGTACACCGCGGCCTGATAATCGAAGGGTGATCTCGACGCCGCTCGCCCGCGCACTGCGCGACTCGGGACTGGTCTGGCATCCCGCCGCCGGCGACGCCTTTCGCATCGACCTGGTCGAGGTCGATGACGAGGTCTTCTACCTCAGCGACATGACTGTCGAGGCGCACACGCTCATGACGGGCACCGAGCTCGGCTTCAACGGGACGACCGAATGGGCGCTCGACTCCGTCGCCATTGAGGATGCGCTGTGGTTACCCAGCGAGTCACAGCTGCGCGTGCTGCTTGGGTCGGCATTCCGAAGCCTGACGGCCGTGGATAAGGGTTCTCGCGTGACAGCCGAGATCGACGACATCCGGTCGGACTTCGACGCCGACCTGGCCGAGGATGCCTACGCCCGCGCCCTGATCGCCCTTCTCGACTCGGTTACCGCTTAGGGCGACTGCGCGCGAAGGCGAAGGCACCGAGCACGAGCGCGATGACTCCGAGCGCCAGCCCTGCTGTACCGAGGATGAGCGCGGTCGAAGCGGTGGATGCCGCGTCGGTCGTCGCCGCGAGCGTTACCCCGCTCTCCGTGTCGGTCGGCGGTGCGTCGTTGATGTACAGCGTGGGCGCGGGGTGGTCGGGCTCCTCGCCATCTCCGGTCCTGGCCTCGTTCCATTTGACGACTGTGCCATCCGAATAGGTCTGGATGGTCGGGAACTCGAGGCTTCCGGTGTCGGGCGTGAGGTCGAGCGCGACCGGGAACTCCTGGAACTGCCCGGGTCTAATCGAGACGCCCCTGTCGGCGACGAATACGACCCTGACGGGTGCCTGCGTGACCTGGACCCCATCGTTGACGATCGGTTTCGGAAGCGTGGCCTCCACGACGTGTGCAGTCCATCCGGTCACCGGTTGGTACGACGCGTCGGCGAAGGGGGTCTTAGTCGGCAGGTCGATTTCGACTCGGACCGTACCCGCGGTCGCCGATTCGTTTGGCACTCGGAACGTGACCTGGATGTCGTCGCCGGGAGCCGCAGTGTTCGGGTTGATCTTGACGTGGGCGTCTGCCGTCAGAGGAATCCCCAGCACGAGGACGACTGCTGCGGCGAGAGTCGCGGTGACGGTGGCCGCGAGCGGAGTTCTCATGATGCCCGATCTTAGAGTGGCCGGATGTGAGTCCGGTCCCTCCGCATTCTCGGTAAAGGACCGCTGGCGCCTACCCGATAGAGTTTCGCCATGCAGCGAAAGCGCCGAGATCTTCAGGGTCTTCGAGCGGTCGCCGTGGTTCTCGTCATCGCCAATCATCTCATCGGCTGGCCGGTGGGTGGATTTCTCGGGGTCGATGTCTTCTTCGTACTTTCGGGGTTCCTCATTACCGGGGTTTTGCTGCGCGAGCAGACAACCACGGGACGCATTTCGCTCGCGGGCTTCTACCGAAGGCGAGTTCGGCGAATCGTTCCCGCGGCTGTCGTCGTCCTGATAGCCACCACTCTCGGCTCAGCCCTCCTGTTCACTAGCCAGCGTGCGCTTTCTGTGCTTCACGACGCGGGCTTCGCGTTGGTGTTCACCGCCAACTGGCGCTTTCTCGCGCTTGGCACGAACTACTTCACGCGATCCGATCCGCCCTCGCCCCTGCAGCACTTTTGGTCGCTGTCCGTCGAGGAGCAGTTCTATCTGCTCTGGCCCATACTGCTGATCGCCCTCGTTGCCCTGGCCGCGTCTCGACCCCGTGGGGTGGCGCTGACGTGGCTTACCGTGGGTGGCCTTGTGGCCGCCTCACTCGTCTGGGCGATCGTCGAGTCATCCGCCGATCCGACCGCTGCGTATTTCGACACGCTGACTCGAATCTGGGAGCTGGGTGCGGGTGGTCTCCTTGCGCTCGCCGCGCCGCGCATCCGAAGTATTGCGGCGCCGGTGCGAACGGCCATGTCTTACCTCGGCCTGTTGGTCGTCGTTGTCGCAGCGATCGCGACGGCCCCGGTCGGCTCGATTCCCGCCCCGTTCGGCCTGCTTCCCGTGGCGGGAACCCTTCTCGTAATCATGGCTGGCATTGGCGCCGAGCCGAGCCGGCAATTTGTGCTCGCGAACCCCGTAAGCCAGTACCTCGGCGACATCTCCTACTCGCTATATCTCTGGCATTTCCCCGTCATCGTTCTCCTCGCGGCCGTGGTACCGGCGACCTCGGCGAGTTACATCGTCTTTGTGCTTGCGGCAAGTTTGCTGCTCGCGTCGGCGTCGTATTTCATTGTGGAGAATCCGCTCAATTCGTCACCGCTGTTCAACCGGTTCGCAGACCGAACGGATCGACGCACTCAACTGCGGGCGTGGCGTGCGCGTTTTCGTCCCGTTGTACTCCGCGGCGGTGTCGCATTTCTCGTCCTCGGGCTGCTGTTCTCGGCCGCCCTCGGTGGATACCACGCCCTGCACCGGACCGCGGCCCCCGTCGTTATTCGCCCCGCCGCGTCTGTGCCGCCCACAAAGGCGGGTTCGTTAGAACGCGCACTTGCGGACCAACTCACCGGCGCGCTGGAGGCAAAGAAGTGGCCGACACTCACGCCGAGCTCATCGGCGGCTGCTGCGGCCATTCCTACCGAAGAGAAAGACGGATGCCAGCTGACGTCGATCTCCGACCCCGGCTCCTGCGCATTCGGCGACCCGAGCAAGCCGGCGATCGTCGTGGTGGGGGACTCGCTCGGTGTTGCTCTTCTGCCTACCGTGCGCGCTGCGTATGGTGATCGCTATTTCATTCGCGGAATCACCATGTCGGACTGCGTTCTTATCGACCTGAAAGTCAATTTCGACAACGCGAAGCTGGGCGACCAATGCCTCGCCACGCGTGCGGCCGCTGTTCAGGGAATCCGACAACTGCACCCGGTCGCCGTGTTCGTCACCGAGAACTACCAGTGGCTCGGGCGGCTCACCTCGGGCGCGAGCGGCGCCGCGGCGCAGTCCGAATGGCGGCGGGCGGCGTCGTCGACTGCCGCGCAGCTCGGTCCACTCACCACATCCCTGATCTTCGTGACACCGCCGCCCGGGGGCGTTGCCATTGCCGACTGTGACACGGCTCTCAGCACGCCGTCCGCGTGTATCTACCCCATCCCGGCCGAGTGGGCGGAGGGGGCTGCCGCCGAGAGGGCGGTCGCGAAAGGCAACGTTTCCGTTCTGAACACCGTTGGCTGGTACTGCGCGCCCGGCGGGGAGTGCCCGATCTTCGCCACGGGTATCACGATCAAGCGCGACGGGGTGCATCCGACCAGGCAGTGGTCACTCCACGTGGCACCGCTGTTCGCGGCAGCGACCCGGCAGTATCTCGGCTAGGGCGGGTCACCCGCCGAACCGATCCAACGGTGTGGGCCCCGTCGGGCTCGAACCGACGACCAACGGATTAAAAGTCCGATGCTCTACCAACTGAGCTAGAGGCCCTCGGCAATAAATCTAGTGCCTCGCGGACGGGGCATCCGCACAGGACATTGCTCAGCATCGCTCAGCAAACTGCGAGATACTCCGTGCATGGGATTACTCCTCGTCGGGTTCATTGGCGGACTTCTCACGGGGATCTCACCGTGCATCATTCCCGTGCTGCCGGTGCTGTTCTTCTCCGGCGGCACCGAGGCGGCACGTCCCCTCACGAAGTCGGGTAAGCCGTCGGGAGGTCGGCGGCCGTATCTCGTCATCCTCGGCCTCGTAATCAGCTTCAGCTTCTTCACGCTTGCCGGCTCGTTCCTGCTCAGCCTGCTGCATCTTCCGCAGGAGACCATCATCTGGATTGGCATCGTCTTCCTGGTACTGATCGGTGTCGGCCAAATCGTTCCGCGATTCCAGCACATCCTTGAGAAGCCGTTCGCGTGGATCCCGCAACGCCAGGCGACGGGAGACCACGGCGGCTTCCTGCTGGGCATCGCACTCGGCGCTGTCTTCGTGCCGTGCGCAGGCCCCGTGCTCGCTGTCGTCGCCGTCGCCGGAGCGAAGGGCACGGTCAGCGCCGACACCCTTCTGGAGACGCTGGCGTTCGCGATCGGTGTCGCGATCCCGCTGCTCGCCTTCGCGTTGGCCGGTCGCACCCTCGCGGAGAGTCTCAAGGCGTTTCGTCGGCACCAGCGGGGTATCCGCATCACCGCCGGCGTCGTCATGATCGCCCTGGCCGCGGCGGTCGTGCCGCTGTACAACGTTCCGGGATTCCTGCTCCAGGTCATCCCGGATTACACGAAGAACCTGCAGGCGGCGACGGCCGGACTGAATTCGACCGTTGGTTTCGGCGACAAGAAGACCGAAGCCGGTGCAAAGTCGGGCTCGAGCACGGCCTGTGCCCCCGAGGTCAGCACCCTCGTCGACTGCGGGACCGCACCAGCCTTCGTCGGGATCGACCAGTGGTTCAACACGGCAAACGACAAGCCGATCACCCTGAAGAGCCTGCGCGGAAAAGTCGTGCTTATCGATTTCTGGGCGTACTCCTGCATAAACTGCCAGCGCTCGACCCCACACCTGAACGCCTGGTACAAGTCGTACGCCAAGGATGGATTTGTGATCGTGGGTGTACACGCGCCGGAGTACGCGTTCGAGCACGACCCGGCAAACGTTCTCGCGAGTGCGAAACAGCAGGGCATCAAGTACCCGATCGCGCTCGACAACGAGTTCGACACCTGGACCGCGTACGGCAACCAGTACTGGCCCGCCGAGTATCTCATCGACGCCACGGGCCAGGTGCGGCACGTCTCCTTCGGCGAGGGCAACTACGGCAGCACCGAGAAGCTGATTCGCACGCTGGTGACGGATGCCAAGCCCGGTGTGTCGCTGCCCAAGGCGACGGACGTGCCGGACACGACACCGACCAAGACACTCACCCCGGAGACCTACCTCGGGTCCGAGCGTGCGCCCACTACCAGTTTCAGCAGCCCGTCCGGATATCAGACCGGAACGGGACACTACGCGTTCCCGTCGGGTGCGCTCGGCCAGGACGACTACGCGTTCAGCGGCAACTGGACTGTGACCGGGGAGTCGATCACTGCAGCGGGCGGCAAGTCGGCCATCCGGCTCCACTACCAGGGCTCCCACGTCTACCTGAACGTCGGCGGCACCGGGACACTCACGGTGACCGATTCGGCGGGCACCCGGACGATTCCCGTGTCCGGCCCACCGGACATCCACGACGTCCTGAAGGCGGGGGGCGGCTACCGCGACGGGACGGTCACGATCACACTGAGCCCAGGGCTCGCGGCCTACTCGTTCACCTTCGGATAGCCCCAGTCGCGTTCAGTCGGGGCGCATAGGCTGGACGGGATGGCTGACGATTTTCACAAACCCACTCAATACTCGGGCGACAAGTTCGATGAGTACGAGGGCGGAGAAGATCCCGCGCAGATTCTCCGTGTCGCGCACGACACGGCGCATGCACTGGTTCGACGGGCACGCGAGAACGACGATCCGGCCGTTCTCGAGCGTCTGATCGCCTACACCGATGAACACGGCATCGACGCGATTGCTGAGCTCTGGGCGCGCTCGAGTGCACGAAGCCTGCCCGGCGCCCTCTGGCGCATCTATCTACTGCGGCTGCTTATCCGACAGGACCCGACGGGGACCAGTCTGCTGTTCCAGCGGGGAAGCGAAGTGCTCGAGACGATTGACCCCGTGGTCGCCGGAGCGCCACTACCGACGGGGCCCGAGGAGATCACCGATCTCGCCGACGAGATCCTGCGTGGGGTATTCGTCGGGGACTTCTCGATCGCGCTCGATCGCGCCGCAGCATTTTGCCGGGTCTGCGCGGCCGGTGCAACGAGCATTGCGGATGACGCAGACTTCACGTCGGACGAGCGCGCCGCCGAACTCACGGCTCGCGCCGATCGCTTTGCGACGACCGCCGACGAGTTCGCGACCGGTGCTCGTCTTCAGCGCGCGGGCCAGTTGGACTGACCCGGTCGAGTGTCGCCAGGCATCGGCTAAAATGGTTAGTCCGGGCCGCAGTAACCCCGGGCTCCACTAATAGCCGCTTCGAGCGGCCTCGCGCCGAGAGGCGTTCTGCGGCCCGGACCACTCGTGGCTTGCAGTAGCTGGTCGGGAGATTTCGATACGCGTCGCTTCGCGGCGCTACTCGATCTTCGGATAGGTCGTCGCTTCGCGACGGCCTATCCGAACTTTCCGGAGACGTAGTCCTCGGTCGCCTGAACGGTGGGCTTCGAGAAGATCGTGTTCGTGTCGTTGAACTCGATGAGCTTGCCCGGCTTGCCGGTTCCCGCGATGTTGAAGAACGCCGTGTGGTCTGAAACGCGGCTTGCCTGCTGCATGTTGTGCGTCACGATCACGATCGTGTACTCCTGCTTGAGTTCCTCGATGAGGTCCTCGATCGCGAGCGTAGAGATTGGGTCGAGGGCCGAGCAGGGCTCGTCCATCAGGATGACCTCGGGTGACACCGCAATCGCGCGCGCGATGCAGAGGCGCTGCTGTTGGCCGCCGGAGAGGCCCTGGCCGGGGAGGGCAAGGCGATCCTTGACCTCGTTCCAGAGGTTGGCGCCCACCAGGGACTTCTCGACGAGATCGTCGGCGTCGGCCTTCGAGATGCGACGGTTGTTGAGCCGCACACCCGCCAGCACGTTCTCGCGGATCGACATCGTCGGGAATGGGTTCGGCCGCTGGAAGACCATGCCCACCTGGCGACGAACGAGTACCGGGTCCACGCCGGGTGCATACAGATCGTTGCCGTCGATGAACACCTCGCCCTTCACGTATGCGCCGGGGATGACCTCGTGCATCCGATTCAGGGTGCGCAGGAACGTGGACTTGCCGCATCCACTCGGCCCGATGAAGGCGGTGACGGTGCGTGGCTCGATCGTGATGGAGACGTCCTCGACGGCAAGGAAGTCGCCGTAGTAGACGTTCAGATCCTTGACTTCAATTCGCTTGGACACGCTGGCGATTCCTTTGTCTTCTTGGGTGAGTCTGGTCGGGGGTCAGCGCAGGCCCTTGGGCGCAAACACCCGAGCAACGATACGTGCAATGAGGTTCAGGATCACGACGATGATGATCAGGAGCAGCGCGGCACCCCAGGCCGAATCGATCGACGCCTGGATGTCGGTGCCCGGGAATTTGTATGCCGCGTACGCCTGCACCGCGAGAGTGTTCATTGGCCCGGCGAATGCGTTCGAGTTGAAGTTATCGGTGAAGCTCGCGGTAACGAAAATGGGAGCCGTCTCACCGATGACGCGGGCAATGGCGAGCATGACGCCCGTCACAAGACCGGCGATTGCGGTCGGGAGCACGATCTTGGTAATGGTGGAGAACTTCGAGACGCCCAACGCATACGAGGCCTCACGTAGCTCGAGTGACACGAGCTTGAGCATTTCCTCGCTCGAGCGAACGACGATCGGAATCATGAGTACCGAAAGCGCCACAGCAGCAGAGAAGCCGCTGAACGCCTTTGGCCCGAACAACAGTGTGAACAGTGAGAACGCGAACAGGCCGGCAACGATGGACGGGATACCCGTCATGACGTCGACCAGCAGCGTCACGGTGCGAGACAACCACGTGCCGCCGCGGGCGTACTCGACGAGGTAGATGGCGGTCAGGATACCGATAGGGATCGAGATCAGCGCGGCAATCCCCGTGATGATGAGCGTTCCGACGATGGACTGCAACGCACCCGTGTGGCTGCTGACGACCAGGGTTTTCGGGTCGAAGACGTGCGCGGTCGTCGTTGAGATGAACGCCCAGTTGATCTGGCCGATGCCCCGGATGATCACGGTGGCGAGCGTGGAGATCAGCGGAGTCATCGCGAGCAGGAAGGCGACGGTCACGAGTCCACGGATGACGCGGTCCGTGGCCTTGCGCCGGTTTTCGACGAGGGTCGACATCACGCCAATGCCGATCAGGTACACGACCGCGGTGACGACGAGCTCGCCGACCACGTTGAGTCGGCCGATCAGGGCGAGGATGCCCGCGCTGACCAGAAAGGCTCCGATCGCGGAGTAGAGCTCGATGAATCGGGGCAGCTGACCGGACGTCAACGAGTTGACTATGGGGCCCCGTGGAACGCTGCTGCGGGTGCTGGATGGCGCGCTCATGCTCGTGCCGTCCCGTCTGTCTGCCTGTGGTGCGCTGCGCTCAACACGTCGTCGAGGGCGAGCACCGAGGTTGGGTCGGAGGGGGGAAGTTGTTCGATGCGCTTCTTGGCCTTGCGGGTCTTTGCGTCCGGACCGGTGCGGGTGACGATGATTCGCGCGATCAGGTTGACGGCAATCGAGATCACGAACAACATGAGGCCGGTCCCGATGAGGGCTTGTCGCTGGAGCGGGGTTCCCTCGGGGAAACTCGTCGCGATATTGGCCGCTACCGTCTGCGAATTCTCACCATCGGTGAGGATCTTGAGGGAGAAGATGAGTGACGGTGAGACGATAAGTGCGAACGCCATCGTCTCGCCGAGGGCCCGTCCCAGTCCGAGCAGGGTCGCGCTGACCACGCCCGAGCGGGCGTAGGGGAACACCGCGAGCCGGACCATTTCCCACTTCGTCGCCCCCATCGCGATGGCCGCCTCCTCGTTGAGGCGCGGCGTCTGCAGGAAAATCTCGCGGGAGATCGAGGTGATGATGGGCAGGATCATGACGGCAAGAACGATGCCGCCAGCCAGGACCGTCGATCCCGTGGCGGAGGCTGTGCCGCTGAAGAAGGGGATCCAGCCGAGGTGATGATTCAGCCAGTTCGTCCCCGGCAGCAGGAACGGCCGAATGATGTAAATGCCCCAAAGGCCAAACACGACGGACGGCACCGCGGCGAGGAGGTCGACCAGATAGCCGAGAACGCCGGCGAGCCGCCGTGGCGCGTAGTGCGAGATGAAGAGGGCGATGCCGATGGCAACCGGCGCACCGATGATGAGCGCAATGGCCGAAACGAAGACGGTGCCCCAGATCAAGGGGGCGACGTATCCCCAGAATGTGTTGTGGTGGGCCGTCGCGCCTGTGTTGAGGTCGGGATTCGTGGCCCAGTTCGCTGCAATCGCGGGAGCGGCCTGCACGATCAGGAAGATGGCGACGCCGGCCAGGATGACCATGATGGATGCCGCGGCCCCCGTGCTCAGGCCGAGGAAGACCCGGTCGGCGGGGCGGGACTTCGCACGCACCGATCTGGCGCTCCCACCGAGGGGAGCGCCAGGCCGGTTTGCGTTGGTGCTGAACTTGCTCGTCTGGCCGTTCGAGTCGTTGTCGTGTGACTTCGACGGGGCTGCGGGGGTTTCGCTCACATCATTCTTTCTTGAGCTCTTCTGCCCGGGGCAGGCCAGACGGTGGATGGAACTACGGGACTACTTGACCAGCTTCAGGCTGGCGGCAACCTCTTTGAGGATAGAGGCTGGCAGCGGGGCAGAGCCAGCGTTCTTCGCCGAGACGGCCTGGCCGTTGGTGCTGTCCACGAAACCGAGGTACGCGGTTGCGAGCTTGGCCTGGGCCGGGTCCTTGAAGGTCGAGCACAGGACCGCGTAGGAGAGCAGCGGGATCGGGTATGCGCCCGTGGCCGTGATCTTCGTGTAGTCGAGGTGCTGGCTGAGGTCGCCGTCACCGGTCGGGACTGCAGCCGCAGCAGCGCTGAAGGCCTTGGTCGCACCCGCGGCGGAGTACTTGACGTAGGTCTTCGACGTGCCGAGCTGGATCGAGGCCTGCGTGGCGGTCGCAACTGAACTCTGGTCGGCGTAGCCGATCGTGTTCTTGCCGGCGGCAACCGTTGCGACAACACCGGAGCCACCCTGCTGGGCGCTCTCACCCGCGACGGGCCATGCGGTCGAAACCGGGTAGCTCCACAGCGTGGGCTGGCTCTCGCTCAGGTAGGTGGTGAAGTTCGCCGTCGTGCCGGAGCCGTCAGCGCGGACAACGGGCGTGATGGGCGCGCTCGGCAGCGTCGTTCCGGGGTTCAACGCCGCAATGGCCGGGTCATTCCACGTCGTGATCTTCTTGTTGAAGATGTTGGCGATGGTGGCCGAGTCGAGGTTGAGCTTGGTGACGCCATCCAGGTTGAAGATGATGGCGACGCCGGACAGGTAGACGGGGAGGTCGAGTCCGCCGCCCGCGCCACACGTGGTCGCGGCCGAGGTGACCTGCGTCGGGTTGAGCGACGAGTCGGTGCCGGCGAAGTCGTAGCTTCCGCCGAGCCAGTTGGTCACGCCACCGCCGGAGCCCTGCGACTTGTCGTAGTTGATGGTGACGCCGGTCGCCACAGCGGTGAACGCTGCGGTCCATGCGGCCTCTGCGTTCGCCTGTGCGCTGGATCCACCAGCGGTCAGCGTTCCGGACAGGGTGCTGAGGTCAACGGTCGGCGCGGCTGCCGACTTGGTTGCCGTCGGCGTGGGGGCGGGGCTGGAGCAGGACGAGAGTGCAATCGCGGTTACGAGGGCAATCGCGCCCACCGCTGCCACATTCTTGAGCTTCACTGTGTACCTTTCAGGTTGACGTC
>JAUZFP010000053.1 GCA_030838475.1 Actinomycetota bacterium | reverse complement strand
AACAACAACGCGGTCACGATCCAGGGGCTCGGAACCGAGGCATTCAAAGACACCGGGCCGAACAACGGGGGCGCGGACGTCTTCTTCTACAAGGGCGACGCCTACGTCTCGGTCACGATGGTAACGGCGGATGGTGCCCAGGCGTCGTCTCCCGATCCCCTGGCGCTCGCGATGGCGAAGGCGGCCGCGGGACGGCTGTGACTGTTCGTCGCACCCGCGTCACCAAGCGTTGAGGCCGACGCCCAACCACTCGGCGAGGTCGGCAATCTCCGCGCGCACCATCTCGTCTTCCTCGGGCTCGAACGGCAGCAACTCGTGCACCGCGGTGACAACGAGTGCCTCGCGCTCCTTGTTGACCTCGGCGTCGAGGAGGCCCACGAAGCGGTCGCCCATCAGGATGGGATGCGCGAAGAAACCGTACTTGCGCTGCGCCTTCGGCTTGAACTGCTCGAGCACATAGTGGAAGTCGAAGACCTCCTGCAGGCGCGGACGATCGAACAGCATCCCGTCGTACGGGCTGAGGAAGGCGACCCGGCCACCCTCGTCGTTCTCCAGTGCGGCGATCGCCTCCGGGTCGACGCGATACTTCCACGCACTGCCCTCCACCGTCGCCAGCTCGCCGGCCATTCCGACACCCGACCACGGCGACTTCTGCTTGGCGATTCCAACGGAGTGCAGTCGGCGCTCGCTGAGCAGTACCTGCGCCTCTTCGAACTCGTACTCCGGCAGGCCCTTCGGATACACCCGTTCGGCGAGGTCCCAGCGGCGCTGCCGGCCCTCCCTGCCGACGATCGCGACCTCGCCCTGCCACTGCAGGAAGTCGAGCATCCGCGTGGTTTGGTTGGAGCCATACCAGCCATCGGAGGGCTTGGCGACCTCGGCGGTATCCGGGATGTCGGTAGCAAACAGCGGTCCATCGGCTCGTAGCCGTGCAAGGACCTCACGGCGAAAACGATCGTTTGCCTGAAGCCAATCGATGTTGCTCTGCCGACGCGGCCAGCGCCGCATCGTCGGCATCATCAGCGGCAAGAGGCTGATCGGCCGAAACGCGCCGTCGAACTCAAACAGCAGTCGATCCTGCTCCACGGCTTTCGAGAGTTGGATCGGATCGTACGAGTCGCCGATTCTCGACCAGAGGATGGTGTGCTCGGCGGGAGCAATTGTCGCCGTCGGGTCGATCTTGATCGCGCCGAGCTCCTCGGCGACCTCCACGACATCGCCCGGGCGGTTGGCATCCAGCAACTGCGCTCGCACCGCGATGCGGCGGGCCTGGTCGCGCGTGAGCTGGTGGGTCATCGGGTCGAGGGTACCAGCGGGCTAGGCGCCGAACCTATGCTGAAAGTGCAACTCTCACAATCCGCTCTCGAAGGATGGCCATGTCCGCATTTACCGACGCGGAGCTCGCCTACCTATTGGACCAGCCCCTCGGTCGAATCGCGACCTCGCAACCGAACGGCACACTCCAGGTCAGCCCGGTCGGCTTCCACCACAACGCGGACCTGGACACCATCGACGTGTCTGGGCACGGAATGGCGACGAGCAGGAAATACCTTAACGTCGCCGACAACGGCCGGGTCGCCTTCGTTGTGGATGACCTGGGATCGGTGAAACCGTGGAGGCCGCGGTGCGTCGAGATTCGCGGGCGTGCGGAAACGATCGACGACTCGTCCGCGGGGCCGCTCATCCGCATCTACCCCGAGCGGATCATCAGCTTCGGGGT
Source organism: Actinomycetota bacterium (assembly GCA_030838475.1). Taxonomy (GTDB): domain Bacteria; phylum Actinomycetota; class Actinomycetes; order Actinomycetales; family Microbacteriaceae; genus Galbitalea. Next base: position 10,353 of record JAUZFP010000053.1, on the reverse strand, counting down.
CGACGAACCCTTCACTTCACCGCGCGACTTCGCCCTGAACGCGCGCGACGTCCCACAAGGAGACTGAGCCATGACCTTCAACGCACCCAGCGGCACTCGCGGAGCCCGCCAACCTAAGGCGAGCCCGATCATGAACTGGGCGAACAAGCGGATGGTCAATCGCATCCGACGCCGGGGCGGCAAGCTCGGGGGTGCCAGCCTCCTCGTGCTCAATACGGTCGGGAAGAAGACCGGAGCCGAGCGCGCAAATCCGGTGAGCTGGTTCCCCGGCGAGGATGGAAGCTGGCTGATCGTCGCCTCGGCCGCCGGTGGCGCGCGAAACCCGGCCTGGTTCTACAACATCGCCGCGAATCCCGACCGGGTATCTATCGATGTCGACCGCGAATCCATCCCGGTCATCGGCACGCAACTCCATGACGACGAGCGCGAACGCGCCTGGAAATCCATCACGACCGCGGCTCCGCGGTTCGCGCAGTACGAGAGCAAGACCGACCGACTGATCCCGATCATCCGCCTGACGCGTCGCGAAGAGAAGCGCTGACTCGGGTTAGACGATTGGTGCCGCCCTCCGCGGCAGGGTGAAGAGTGCCGTGATTCCGACGACGATCAGCAGGATCGCTCCGACCTTCACAAAGATCGTCAGCGAGAGAGTCGGAAGGAAGAGAACGGCGATACCCGCGAGAATCGAGACAACCCCGCTGAGGGCGACGAGTCCGCGCCTGCCCCTCGTGTATCCGACCCCCGCGGCGAAGAGGTCGCCGACCCCGTCGAAGATCCAGGCGATGCCGACGAAGAGCGCCAGAATGGTGAGCGACTGTGCCGAGCTGTTCAGGCACACGAATCCCGTCACGAAAAGCACCGCAGCCACGATGAGGTTAAAGACGAACCCGCCGGCCGAGGCTCGACGGTTCTCGAAGGCGACCGCGATCCGAAATATGGCGGCGACGATGAGGAACACCCCGAAGAGGATCGAGATCGCCACCAGCGTGGCACCGGTCCAGATCAGGCTAACGGTGCCGATCACGACCGCCGCTAAGGCAACGAAGATGATGAATGCGCGAAGGACGTCCAGGTTGCGGCGCTCGCTCGTCAGGTCGGTTGGGTCGTAGATTCCGGACATTTGATCTCCATGGGTCCGTTCACTGCCATGGTACTCGGCGGCGCGCGGACGGCGGCTAGTGCGCCTGAACCGCGGCAACGACCGCGATCACCGTGGCAATGAGCGTGAGCAGGGCAATGGCGGTGCCGGCCCAGGCGAACGTCCGGGAGTTTTGCGCGGTAGCCCTCGCGTCCTCCTGGGTATCGACTGTGCTCGCAAGAATCGCGCGAAGGAGCTCATTCTGTTCCTCGAGCTTGTCGCGAAGGTCAGCCCTCGCGGGTGGCACCACATTTCTCCCCGGACGCGCGGCCGGCGCAGCGTCGCCGTCGGGAGTAAGGAGTCCCTCGATGCGGCGAGCGACCTGGTCCGACATGACGGGGGATGGCCCCGGGAACAGTCGGTTGGCGAGATTGCGCTGCAGATATCGGCCGTTGAGTGGATACCCGCCGACAGTTCGCCCGCGGCGGCCGGCCGGTGTGCTCGCGCTGGGTTCATCCTTCGGTTCGTCTGTCACAGCACGATCATCGCACCAGCCTCGGCAGGGCGGCGCGTTTCACGCGCGAACCAGCTGAACGTTGCCGGCGCTCAGCTTTTCGATCAGCGCGGTGCCGAGCGCCGCGTCGGTCACCAAAAAACGTGAACGGCCGATCGGCCCGAGGAGGTTCAGACCGACTGTCCCCCACCGCGAGTCTGAGACGACGATCGCAGTCTGTTGCGCGCTCACCAGGAACGCCCGGTTGACTTCCGCTTCCAGCACGTCATCGGTCGAGAGACCCATCGATTCGTCGACCCCGTCGACGCTCAAGAGAAGTAGGGAGGGATTGATCTGCCCGAGCGCGGCGATTGCGGTCGGGCCCACGAGTGCCCCGGATGCCATCCGCGATCCTCCGATGACAATGAGATCCACCCAGCGCTGGCCGCGGTCGGTAATCGCGCGTTCGACCACACTCGCAACAGCGAGCGAGTTCGTGACGATTGTCAGGCCCTCCACCTCCGCCAATTGCTCGGCGAGATGGACGGCCCCTGGGCCAGCGTTGAGAGCGACGGACGCGTGAGGGACCACGACAGAAACGGCTGCGCGCGCAATCGCATCCCAGTTGGCGGTGGCCGGAACGGGAGGGACTTGACGGGAGGGCAACGCGTTGTCGTCGAGCACCGAAACCGCGCCACCGTGAATCTTGCGCACCCTGTGCGAGGCGTCAAGTAACTCGATGTCCCGCCGCACCGTCATCGGGGACGAGCCCATTGCTCGCGCCAGCTCGGACACGCTCGCGAACTGCTCCCTGGCAACGATCGCTTCAATCTCTCGACGCCGCTGGAACGCCGCGACACTCACGGCGCAGTCCGCCCGGGTTCGCTCAGGCCGAATTCATCAAGGATCGCGGACCAGAAAGCGTCCGGGATCGTCTCCGCAAACGAGGCGGTGTCGGTCTCGACCTCCGCCGCCGATCGCATGCCGATGAGCACCGTGGTCACGGCGGGATGAAGAAACGGGAAGCGGGTAGCTGCGGTCATGATGGACACCCCGAAGTCTCTGCAGAGTTCGTCGAGACGACCGTGTTCAACTCCCACGATGCCGGGACTAAGAACTCCGGCCACCACGACCGAAACCTCTCGCTCGAGCGCTGCAGGCAGGAGATCCGTGAGCGCCGAGCGGTCGGCGAGAGTCCACGTTCGCGCAGCGAGGACGACGTCGGAATCCGTCTCTCGAACTATGTCGGCGAGTATCGCACTGTGGTTCACACCGGCGCCATACGACGAAATCACGCCCTCGCTTCGTAACGTGTCGAGGGCAGGAAATGCACCATCGAGGGATTCGCGGTAGAAATTCTCGGGGTCGTGGACGAAGACGATGTCCACCCGGTCCATGCCGAGCCGATTCAGGCTGTCCTCGAGCGAGCGGCGCACTCCCGCGGCGCTGTAGTCGAATACCCGACGAAGGCTCGATCGAACGGCGAAGCCCTGAGTGTCGGTCTGGGATCCTTCACCCGGATCGAACAGCACTCGGCCCACCTTCGTCGAGAGAATGTATTCGTCGCGCGGATAGTTGCGCAGTGCACGGCCAAGACGCTCCTCCGCCAGGCCAAGCCCGTAGTGCGGTGCGACATCGAAGTACCGGATGCCGGCGGCCCATGCCGCATGAACCGCAGCCTCGGCATCTTCATCGGACACAGCGGTGCCGAGGTTTCCCAGCGGCGCGCCCCCGAAGGAGAGCGGGCGTACGCGCAGCCCGCCGCGCCCCAATGGAGCGAAGCCGTCGGGCCCATCCTCACGCCAGGCGATCAACCCGCACCCGTTATGCGGTTGCGCTCACTCGCTCCCGTGATCATGGCTCGGAACACGTCGATGGGGAGCTTTGGCGATCGATCGGAACGGAGCAGCCCATTGGACTCCTGCAACGTGTCGGTGAGCTGCGTGTAGCAGAAGCCCGCAACAACCGGAGAGCTGAGCACCGCAGCGAACAGGCCTCCCACTGCTTCTGCAAACTCGGCATCGGAGCTCACAACGGAATATCCCCAGCTATCGGCATCCGCAAACGAGATGCCGCCGAACTCCGTGATCATGAGCGGAGCCAGCCCCACCTCAAACTGCTCGAGCTGACGATCGGACAGGGACGGACTGCGCAGTTGCGGTCCCTGGCCGCGCAGGACTGCCGACACCGATTCGCGGTCGGCATAGCGACGACGGATGAGTTCGGGGTCGGCCGCATAGTCGTGCAGCGTCAGTATGTCGCTGTCGAGGTGTTCCCAACCATCGTTGGAAATAACCGGACGGGAGGGGTCCAGCGCGCGCGTGAGGGACGCGAGCGCCCGAACGAATTCCTGCTGCGGACGGGATACCGCGATGTCCTGAACTCCCCAGCTCTCGTTGACGGGCACCCAGGTCACGACGGATGGATGATTTCGGTACTGCGCGACAATCTCTTGCCACTCGGCGATCATGAGTCCCGCTGCGCGCGGGCTGAACGCGTAGGCGGCTGCCGTCTCGCCCCAAATCATGAGGCCGAGTCGGTCGGCCCAGTAGAGCATCCGCGGATCCTCGGTCTTCTGGTGGATCCGCGCCGCGTTGAACCCGAGCGATCGAATCGCCTCGACCTCGGCACGATAGTGCCCGGGCGTCGGCGCGGTCAGGTGACTCTCGTCCCACCACCCCTGCTCGAGCACGGACCGAACAAAGTAGGGAACACCGTTGAGGCGGAACGCGCCGGCTCCGACGCTGGTCGACCGAATCCCCAGATAGCTCGCGACGGTGTCGCGCACTTCGGTCCCGCTTCTCACCACGATCGATGCGTCGATCAGGTTCGGATTCTCGGGACTCCAGAGATAGTCCTCACGCGATTGAGCGTTGCGCAGTGCGGACAGTTCGACCGTCACGAGCGTGCGGCTCGCCGTTGGAGTGACCGTGTACCCGGCCAGGGGTGTGCCCCGAAAACTCAGCGCCACGTCCACAAGCGTTTCGGGGGACGGTCGTTGCGCGAGGTGAAGCAGCAGCGTGACCGTTGACGCGGTCAGGTCCGATGTCCACTCGATGGATGCCACGTGCTGGGGTGACACGGACTCCATCCAGACGGAACGCCAGATCCCGGTCGACCGGTGGTACCAGATCACGTGTGGTTCGAGCTGCCAATCCTGCTTGCCTCGCGGAACCTCCGGATCGTCCGCATCGTCCTGGACCCGGACCACTACCGAGTGCACGTCGAGATCGGGCTGGAGCGAGTCGGTCACATCGACCGAAAACGCGACCTGGCCACCGTCGTGCTTGGCGACGAGGCGACCATCGATCCACACCGTCGCCGAGTAGTCGACCGCCCCGAAGTGAAGCAGGTGCCGTTTGCCTGATTCCAGCGCGCCAGCCGGAATGCGGCGCCGATACCAAACGATCGGGTGGAAGGAGGTGTCTCCAATTCCGGACGCTCGGCTCTCAGGAACGAAAGGCACCACGATGATGAGGGGAAACGTGGCCTCGCCGTGCTCGGCCCAACGCCGCGCGAGACCCTCATTTGCGTCGTCGTAGGCGAATTCCCACTCGCCGTCGAGGGAGACCCAGTCCGCTCGCACGAGCTGGGGGCGCGGATAGGTCCCGTCTTGCTCGGATGCGCCCACGGTCATGACGTCACGGCTGTTTCCACGCGCACGCCACCCTCATACGAAGCGATAATCGCCTTGGCGAGCGCGAGCGCCCGGCGACCGGCCGAAGCCGGCACCGGCGGCACCGCGCCGTCCCGCAGGGCGGGGATGAGCCGATCAACATGCCGGTCGAAGGTGCCGGCAAAATAGCGCGCTTCATCATTGAAGTAGCCCGCCTGCCACACGTGCGCCACCTCATCACCCACCGATTGGAGGGAGAGAGATCGGACGGTGTCGTGGATCACCGCACGACCCAGTGTCCCGTTCAGCTCCACCAGCTGGCTGTCCGGATACGCATACGACGAGTCGTAGCTGCCGAGCAGGGTTCCCACCGCCCCATTTGTGAACTCGAGCGCGACGGCGATCGTGCTGTACGCCCCGTAGGTCTTTGCCGTCATCTGGGCCATCACCGACGAAATCGGTCCAAAGAACAGCTCGAGCATGTCGAGACCGTGGCACTGTGTCTCGATGAGATTCGCGTGGGGAGAGGTCCCGCGATTTGCCTCGCCGCCGAAGCGCCAGGTCGCGAATACAGGATCGCCAAGCGCCCCCTCCGCGATCGCGGCGAGGGCTCGCTGCACTGGTTCGGCGAATCGATGATTGAAATTGATGCCGAAGAAGACCCCGTTTGCCGAGGCGATCTCAAGGAGCTCATCCGCCTCCGCAAGCGAGAATACGAGCGGCTTCTCGACCAGGAGTGGCGTCCCCCGCTCCAGAAGGTGTCTGGTCACGTCGAAGTGCTGCTCGTTGGGCAGGCACACGGTCACCAGGTCGGGGTGCACGGTGTCGAGCATCAGGTCAATGTCGGTGAAGCCCTCCGTGCCGTATGCCGACGCTCGGGCATCCGTCTTCTCCCTGGTCCGCCCGACGATCGCTACCAGTTCCGTGTCCGGTCGGCGCGAAAAGATTCGCGCGTGCTGTTCACCCCAGCCGCCCGCTCCAACAACGGCGACCCTGACGGCCCCCGGATCTGACACCTGCCCGTTGGTCATTCCGCGCCCTCTTGGGTGACGACGACCTTTCCCGTCTCGCCCGCAAGGAAGAGCGCGAATGCCTCGTCGAGTTCCTCAATCGGAAACCGGTGCGTGATGACACGGGACACGACATCCTGATGCGCTCGCAGGAGCTCGAGGTTGACGGCCAGCTCGTCGTAGCGGAAATACTCGCTTCCGAGTACCGCGTGTTCGGGCTCGAGCAGGTCGCTCGAGACGTTAAGGGTGACCGTCTCGCCGTGACCGACGCAGACGAGCACGCCGCGCTTGCCCAGGACGTCGAGGGCGGCGCGGCGGGCGACCTCTTTGCCCGAGGCGTCGAACGCCACGTCGGGTCGGCCGACCGCACGCATGGCTGCGGGATCGGTCGCGTCAACCGGAACCGCCCCAAAGCTCTCGGCGAAGTCGCGGCGCCATTTCGATACGTCGCTGATGAATACGGGAATGCCGGATCCGTAGCGAATCTTTGCCATCACGACGAGACCCAGGCCGATCGGTCCCGCCCCTGCGATGTAAATCGATTCGATATCTGGGCGCACAAGTTCGGCGCGACCGAGAGCGTGACTGCTTGTGCCCATCACGTCGAGCAGCATGGTCGCGGTGTCGAGCGCGATGTCGTCCGTAATGGTGAAGAAGTTCGACTCGTGGACGACCTCATAGGGTCCGTACCCGCCATCGACATTGATTCCCATGTCGCCGCGCTTGTTTAGGCACTGGTTCGTTGCACCGAGCAGACAGCTTCGGCACACACCGCAGTAGTCCATGAGGTACACGACTCCCCTTGTACCGACCGGCGTCGACGTTCCTGCGCCTGCGCCAATAACGACACCCGCGGTTTCGTGGCCGGGAACGTGGCCCGCCCCGTCGAGGAACATTCCGCGGTCGGTCCCACAGATCGCGTTGGCGCGGGGTGAAATGAGCAGCTCACCCTCACTTGGGTCGCGGTAGCTGCGCCCGACCAGTTGGATGGTTCCGCCCCCGGGAAATATCGGGGCTTGAGCGGTGTGTGTCATCAGTTGGCTCTCTCCTCATCAAGTCTTTGCAGCGGGCTCCGTGCGGCCAGCTCAAACGTGGCAGCCGCGGATGTGTGCACGCGGGATATCGATCCAGCGTTCTCCTCGAGGGTCCACAGCCCCATTCGGCGGAAGTACGCGGCGATGCCGGCGGACGGGGGTGGTGGTATGACGGGCGAGATGACCCCATCGACGCGCGTATAGAACTCCTCGACCACGCCGCCGCCGGATCCCCAGCTCCAGTCCACGAAATCGAACAGCGGCCACCACGTGACACCGCGAAGGTCAATCCCGTCCGCGCGCATCGACGTCGCGAGTGACTTCACGGCGTCGATCCACGACGACAGGTGTTCGGCCTCACCCTCCACCGCGGTCTCCGAGACGAAGACGGGTATCCGATAGCGTTCCCAGAACTCTTCGGTTACCTGGCGAAGTCCAGCATCCCAACCATTGAATGCGACCCCCACGGGCTGACCGTCGATGTTCACCAGTTCACGGCAGGACAGCTCGGGATAGAAGTTGACACCGATCAGGTCCGGTACCGGGCAGGGCTCCTGGAAACTGGCGAGCATCGATGGCGCGATCCCCATCTCGATGAGCCATGGGTAGAGAGCGTGATCGGAGGTCACCCGCCCGAGGACCAGATCGGTTGGGAGAAAGTTGCGGAGTCGTAGCGTGTCCCGATGCGCGATCAGGTCTGCGTCTTCGGTCTCCCACACGTGGGTCGCTTCGACGTGCGCGATGATCGCCGAGGGCTGCGCCGCCCTGATCGCCTTGATCGCAGACTGGATTCCGGCGGAGACACCCACGATGACGCGTGCCCAGCCGGCGTCGCCGGACTCATACGGCGGCCAGATCGCTCGAGCACCCGTGAATGACGCTGTCACCAGCGGCTCGTTGAGCGGGGTGAACTTGTTGACCAGCCCGTCGTACCGCGCGGCCACCGCCCCCGCATACTCCGCCACGGCGACGGGATAACCGGGGTCCGTGAATGAACCCTCGAGCCACGACGGAGTGCCGTAGTGAACAAGGTCGAGAATGAGATCGAGCCCGAGGTCGACGACCGCGTAGCGAATGACCTCATCTGCCCACGCCCAGTCCCACTGGCCTGGCGCGGGATTGACTCGATACCACGGCAGCCCGTAGCGAACCGTCGTCGCGCCGACCTCGACGACGCGGTCGAAGTCCTCGCGCCACTGCGCATAGTGGTCTGTGGACGCGTATTCATCCAGAAACTCACCCGACCCCCTGAGTGGCCAGCCGATGTTGGTGTCCTCGATACCGACCGCCCAGAAAAACGGGTGGTCGGCAGTCGGTTGATCGACGCTCATTTGATTCCTGTCGTTGCAATGCCCTGGACGAAGTAGCGCTGGGCGAAGAAGAAGGCAACCGCAAGGGGCACAAGACTGATAGTCGCGCCCGCCATGAGCACCGCGTAGTCGACGACGTACTGGCCGCCAAAGAGCGTGAGCCCGGCTGGCAGTGTCCTCATTTCGGTGGAGCTGGTCACAACGAGCGGCCAGAGGAAGTCGTTCCAGTTGTTCATGAACTGGAAGACCGCGAGCGTTGCGAGCGCCGGCTTGGCAAGCGGCATCATGATCTGCGCATAAATCCGGAACTCGCTCGCGCCATCGATCCGGGCAGCCTGATCGAGGTCTCGCGGAATCGAGACAAAGAACTGTCGCAACAGGAAGATCCCGAACGCGCTCGTCGCCCGCGGCACGATGAGCCCCTGGTAGCTATCGAGCCAATGGAAGTCGAAGAGCTCCTGAAAGAGGGGAATCAGGGTGATCTGGTACGGCACCATCAGCGTCGCAAGCACCAGATAGAACGCGATGTTCTTTCCCGGAAAGTCGAGTCGAGCGAGCGCGTAGGCGGCAAGTGAGTCCAGCACCACCGAGATCACGGTTACACCGCCCGCGAAGATCACCGAGTTCAGGAAGAGGCGTGCGAACGGCAGTTCCTGCCAGATCTTCGAGTACGCGTCGAACGACCAGTGCGCGGGCCACAACTGGGCTGGCAGCGCGAAGACATCCTTCTCGGTCTTGAACGACGTCAGAACCATCCACACGAACGGGAAGACGACGAAGAGTGCGACGAGAGAGATGACAACCCAGCCGAGAATCGTGAGCGCCAGCCGGAGCGGCGTGCGCTCCTTTCGCATATAGATGGGTACGGAACTAGTCGACATCGCGGTACCTGAAGATTCTGAGTTGAACAACGGAGACGATCATGATCAGGATGAACAGCACCCAGGCAACCGCGGCCGCATAGCCGGAGCGGTACTGCTGGAACCCGAGTTGGTAGAGGTATGTGACGAGGGTTTCGGTGTGAAACAGCGGGCCGCCGCCCGTCATGACGTAGACCTGGTCGAAGACCTGGAGGGACGCGATCACAGCGAGGATGGTGGCGAACAGGAGCGGCTGGCGAATAGCCGGCAGCGTGACGTATCGGAAGCGACCCCACGTGCCCACGCCGTCGAGCGCCGCGGCCTCGTTGAGACTCTCGGGGACGTCCTGAAGGGCGGCGATCAGGATGACCATGGTGAAGCCGACGTTCTTCCACAGTCCGACGACGATCACGGCAGGCAACGCGAATGCGGTCGACTGAAGGATGTTAACGGTCGGGATTCCGAGGGCGTGCTCCCACGCCGCGAACGGTCCGATATCGGGCGATAGCAGGAACTTCCAGACGATCGCCATGGTGGCAAACGCGCTGATCACGGGGAAGAAGTACACGGAACGGAAAAAGTTGCCGAGCAGGTTGGACCTCGCGAACCGGATCGCGAGAAGCATTCCGATAACGATCTGCAGGGGAACTGTCACCGCGCTGAACACGGCCGTGTTACCCAGCGCGTTCCAGAACCTCGGGTCCTTGCCAAGGTCGATGTAGTTCTGAAGTCCAATAAAGGGTTGCGTCGACTGCAGGTACGACCAGTTGTGCAGGCTCATCCAGGCGGACTGGACAATCGGGTAGGCGACGAAGACGATCAGGATGATCGCCGACGGGAGGAGAAAGAGGATGCCGGCTTTGGTGTTCACCCACCGGCGTTGCCGAGGGCGGCGCAGCAGTGGCGTGGCGAGTTGTGTCACTTGTTTGATGCCTTACCTGTTGTCGGCCCC
>JAUZFP010000037.1 GCA_030838475.1 Actinomycetota bacterium | reverse complement strand
GCTACGACATCCGACGGTCTCGGCTTCACCGGCAGCGGCGAGGGCCTCGCCGCGATCGCCACGGCGCTGCTTGTTGCTGGTTGAGTAGCACGACGCCCGCAGGGCGCCGCGCCAGTAGTTGGTTGAGTAGCACGACGCCCGCAGGGCGCCGCGCGTAACGAAACCCGCACGCTCGATAAACTCTGCCCTGTGACTATCCGGCTCTACGACACCAAGGCGCAGGCGCTCCAGGACTTCGTTCCGCTCGTCGAGGGTCAGGTCGGCATCTATGTCTGTGGGCCGACGGTTCAGTCATCCCCACACATCGGTCACCTTCGCTCCGCGCTTGTCTATGACCTCTGGCGACGCTGGCTGACGTATCGCGGCTTCACCGTCACGCTGGTTCGAAACGTCACGGACATCGACGACAAGATCCTCGCAAATGCTTCGGAGTCCGAGGAATGGTGGGCTCTCGCGTACCGCACCGAGTTGGAGTTCACGGACGGCTACCGGCAGCTTGGCATCCTCGCACCGACCTACGAACCCCGCGCGACCGCGAGTGTGACCGAGATGCAGGCACTCATCGCGCGCCTGATCGATAGCGGTCACGCGTATCCGGCCGCCGACGAGTCGGGTGATGTCTACTTCGACACCGCGAGTTGGCCCGCGTACGGCGAGCTGACCAGGCAGAAGCCCCAAAACATGGAGGCGGCGACGGATGCCGACCCTCGGGGCAAGCGTGCGCCGCAGGACTTTGCACTGTGGAAGGGCTGGAAGTCGACCGAGCCCGCGTCGGCCGCGTGGGTAAGTCCGTGGGGTGCGGGGCGACCCGGCTGGCACATCGAGTGCTCGGCCATGTCGTCCCGATACCTTGGGCCACAGTTCGACATTCACGGCGGTGGGCTCGACCTGCGCTTCCCCCACCACGAGAACGAGATCGCGCAGTCGACCGCGGCGGGCGACGCGTTTGCGAACCACTGGGTGCACAACGGCCTGGTCAATGTGAACGGGCAGAAGATGTCCAAGTCGCTCGGGAACTCGATCTTCGCGTCGGAATTTCTCGACCAGGCGCGGCCCCTCGTCGTGCGCTACTACCTCGGGTCTGCGCACTACCGCTCGACCATCGACTACCACGACGGCGCGCTCCTCGAGGCCGAGGCGGCCCTCGATCGCATCGAGACGTTCCTCGACCGGGCGAGCCGCCGGCTCGAGGACACGCGCTTCGCCGGGAGTGGTGCACCCGTTCTTCCCGTGGATTTCTCTGCGGCAATGGATGATGATCTCGCGATTCCGCAGGCGCTCGCGGTTCTCCACGACCGGGTTCGCGCCGGCAACGCGGCACTCGACGACGAAGACCTCGGCACGTCCGCCCAGATTCGCGGTGAGGTGACCGCGATGACGGAGGTTCTCGGCATCAACCCGCACTCGCCCGAGTGGCGCTCCAGGACGTTGGCTCCCGCTGACCGCGCGCTCGCGTCGCTCGTCGAACGCCTGATTGAGGACCGGGAGACCGCGCGGGGGGCCCGCGACTTTGCCGCGGCAGACCGCATCCGTGATGAACTCGCCGCCGCAGGCATTACGGTTGAAGATTCGCCTAACGGCACACATTGGACTATCGAACCGTGAAGATGAACTTATGAAAAACACCGACGGCGCCCGCAAGGGCCGCCCGGGCGCAGTGCGCCAGGGCAGCAAGGGCAAGCAGGTAGGCTCCGGCGGACAGGGCAGGCAGGCTCTCGAGGGCAAGAAGCCAACCCCGAAGGCCGAGGACCGTCCGTATCATCCCGCGGGCAAGCGCAAGGCGGCTGCGGACCGGTACGAGGCGGCCGGCGGTCGTGCGCAGTCTGGGCCGCGCCCACAGACCAGTTCCGCTCCACGCACCAAACCGGGGTCATCCGGCGGAGCCCCACAGAACTCGCGCCCGCGCAGCCGCAACAAGAGCGCGGATGAGAGCGAGGTCGTCACCGGCCGCAACTCCGTGCTCGAGGCCTTGCGCGCCAAAATCCCGGCGACGGCGCTGTATGTCGCCACCCGGATCGAGGTGGATGACCGCGTCAAAGAGGTCCTCAATCTCGCCAACGCTCGCGGCCTTCCCGTTCTGGAGGTCATGCGCCCGGAGCTCGACCGTCTCGCCGGTTTCGACTCTGTGCACCAGGGCCTCGCGCTGAAGGTTCCGCCGTACGAGTACGCGCACCCCGTCGATCTGCTTGAGCTGACGATCAGCCGGGGCAAGAAGCCGCTGTTCGTCGCGCTGGACGGCGTGACCGACCCGCGCAATCTGGGCGCGATCATCCGCTCGGTTGCCGCGTTTGGCGGCCAGGGTGTGATCGTTCCGCAGCGCAGATCGGTCGGGTTGACCGCATCCGCGTGGAAGACCTCGGCGGGCGCGGCCGCACGGACGCCGGTCGCGATGGCGGCGAACCTGACCCAGACGCTGAAGGCGTTCCAGGAGCGCGGCGTCTTCGTGCTCGGCCTCGATGGTGGCGGGGAGATTTCCCTTCCGGAGCTGCAGCTCGCGAATGAGCCCGTGCTCCTTGTGGTCGGGAGCGAGGGCAAGGGACTGTCCCGCCTCGTCACCGAGACCTGCGACGCGGTGGTCTCGATCCCGATCTCATCGGTGACCGAGTCGCTCAACGCCGGCATCGCGGTCAGCGTCGCCCTCTACGAGATCGCAAAGCGCCGCGCCGCCAAATAACCCATCTCGAATCCGCGGTGGCGGGAGAAACTGATGGATGGGCGGAGTCGTAACTCCGCCCGCCGAGCACTATCCCCCGCCAGCCCATGCAGTTTCTCCCGCCACCCGGGGTTCGTCAGTCGGCGAGGCCGATGCGGGCGTGCAGGCGCTTGGCCCAGCGCGGCGCCCACCACATGACGCTCTGCTGCCAGGTCATGAATGCCGGAACCAGCAGGCACCGCACGAGGGTTGCGTCAAAGAAGACCGCGACCGCGAGGGCGATTCCCAGCTGTTTGATGATCATCAGATCGCCGGTGGCGAATCCGGCGAATACCACGATGATGATGAGCGCCGCCGACGTGATTATTCGCCCAGATCGTTGCAGTCCCAGCGCGATGGACTCCCGCGCGTCGGTGCCGGCGTCCAGACGTTCCTTGATCCGGCTGAGCAGGAACATCTCGTAGTCCATCGCCAGGCCGAATCCGAACACGATCGTCAGCAGCAAGACGATCACGTCGACGCCGTAGACGTGCGACGCATCGAAGTTCAGGATGTGCGCGAAGTTGCCGTCTTGGAAACCCCAGACCAGCGCTCCCATCGCGGCGCCGAGGGAGAGCGCGCTGGCAACCAGCGCCTTGAGTGGCACGATCAGCGAGCCCGTCATGAGGAACAGCAGCACGACCGTGCCCAGGACGATGATCAGGAGCGCAAGTGGCGCCCCCCGCACCAGCGAGTCGGCAAGATCGGCGGTGCTCGCGTCGAGCCCGGTGACCCAGTGATCGAACGTCGGCGGTTGCGCGCGAATGGCGCGGACGACGCTCACGCCGTCGCTGCTCGTGACCCGCACGAGCGAGCCCCAGGCGGTGCCGGCGTGTAATGGGGTCCCGACGGACTTCACGCCGGGAACGCCGCTCACCGTCCTTGCCCAGGCGACCGCGTCTGCCCTGGTTCTCGTGACGAGTTCGACGCGGGGTGTCGCGGCATCCGGGAAGTCGTCGACGACGACGGTTGAGAATGTGTATTCGCTGGACACCCGCGGTATCGCGTCGACGCTCGTGTTGGCGAGCTGAAGCGACAGCAGGGGAGAACCGATCGCGAGCAGCACCACGGCGCAGGCGATCGTGACGAGTGCTGGGTGCCGCTGAACCCGCCGGGTTAGCCGGGAGAAGAATCCATCGTCTGGCGCGACATCCCCGAACCGCCCCATAAAGCGACGGACACCAGGCACGCGGGTCAGGACGCCGGGTCGGGTCAGCCGCTCGCCGGTCACGCTGAGGAGTGCGGGCATGAGCGTGAGAGCGGACAGCATCGAGAACACCGTCACGAAGACGGATGCGATCCCGATTTCGCGCACGACCGCGGGCTCGAACACCAGCAGGCCCAGCGACGCGATGGCGAAGGTGGTGCCCGAGAAGGCTGCGGTCCTGCCTGCGGTTGCCGTGGTTGCCGCGATCGCCTCGATGCGAAGCAGCCTCCGGGCGTGCCGGTCCGGGTCGTCTTCGCCGCCCGATCGTCGATATTCCTCGCGAAATCGGCTGACCAGGAGGAGGCCGTAGTCGATCGACAGCCCGAGCCCGACGGCCGTAATCACGTTGATGACGGTCGCGTCGATGTCGGTCGCAAACGTGGTGGCAAACACGGCACCGAACGCGCCGAGTATCGAGGCGAGGGCACCAAGGAGCGGGAGACCCGCGGCGATGAATCCGCCGAACACGACCAGCATGACGACCAGGGCGATCGGGAGCGCTACCGTTTCACCCCTTTCGAGGTCCTTGCTGGACTGGCCGACGAGGGAATTGAGCAGGAGCGCCCCGCCGCCGACCGCGACCGTCGCGTGGGGATAGGCCCGTCGGACCTCAGTGGCGGTCGAGTCGAGTATCGACCGTACCTGCCTTTCGGCACCAGCACTCGGCGCATCATGGCCGATCCCAAGCGTGGATACGGACAGCAGTACTCCGCGACCATCCGTAGAGAAGACCGACGCGAGCGCCGGCTGTCGCGAGCCGTCCGCGCGCAGCGGAACCGCGAGGGGGTCGACGTAACGGGCGCGCGGGACCGCCGACACTCTCGTCCCCAGGTCGCCCGCGATGCGAACCACCGCGCGGGAGTCCGGGTCGACCCCGTGCACGAGCAGCGTGTACGTGGTGCTCTTCGTGCCCGTGGTGAGGAGCTGCTGGCCGCGATACGCCTCCTGCTGCACCGTCGGCACCCCGGATGCGAGCCGACCGAAGAGGTTCTGCCCGCCCAGCCCGAGGATCGCGGTGGCGAAGATCACGGCGAGCACGATCACCCAGCCACCGAGGAAGAGAAATGGATGGCGCGCCGCGCTTCTTCCGACAGATGCGAGCGGACCTCGGCGCGGGGACACGCTCACCAGTTCTCCGTTCAGACCTTGAGGCGCCAGTCGTCCTCATCGATGACGTCAATGGGCAGCGTAATGGACTCGGTGACCGGGCTGATGACGGTGGCCTCGTCTCGCCGGTGGCGCAGCACCTCGTCGACGTACGAGTTCAGGGCTTCGGCAAGCGGGACATCCCGCCCCTCGTTCTGCGACATGTACCAGCGGTGGTCGAGCAGCTGGTGGAAGATCTCGGCGGGCTCGAGCTTGCCGCGCAGGTCTTTCGGAATCGCGCGGATGACCGGCTCGAACACCTGCGCGAGCCATTCGTGGGCGACCATCTCCTCGTCAACATCCTGCTTGCCGAAGGTGGCCCGGTAGGAGTCGAGGTCGTTGAGCAGTCGGCGGGCCTGGTTCTCGCCGGCGTCGAGTCCGGTGAGCCGGAGGAGCCGTCGCGAGTGGTGTCCGGCATCCACGACCTTGGGCTGGATGCGCACCTGCGTGCCGCTCTCGTCGGTCTTGATCGCGAGTTCCTCGATATCGAAGCCGAGACTGTTGAGCCGCTCGACCCGCCGGTTGATGCGCCAGCGCTCCGACTGGTCAAACTCCTCCGGGCCGGTGAGTTCCTTCCACAGGTTGCGGTAGGCCTCCACAATTCCGTTGCTGATCTCGACCGGGTCGAGGTCTTGCTCGAGGCGGCCTCCGGACTGCAGGTCGAGCAGCTCGCCGGCGATGTTCACCCGCGCGATCTCGAGGTCGTTCTCGCGCTGACCATTGGAGAGGCCGTCGTAGATCTGTCCGGTCTCGGCGTCGACGAGGTAGGCCGCGAACGCCCCCGCGTCCCGGCGGAACAGCGTGTTCGACAGCGATACGTCGCCCCAGAAGAAGCCGACGATGTGCAGCCGAACCAGCAGGACGGCCAACGCGTCGACCAGGCGGGTCGCCGTCTCCGGGCGCAGGGACTGCGAATAGAGCGCGCGATAGGGCAGCGAGAATTTCAGGTGCCGCGTGACCAGCACGGAGTCGAGCTCGTTGCCGTCCGCATCGGTCCGATCGGTAATGACCGCGACCGGCTCGACGCACGGAACGTCGATTCGCTGGAGGGTTCGGAGCATGTCGTACTCGCGGCGCGCGAACTCCGCGGACGTCTCCTTGATGGCGATGACGTAGCCGCTGAGGTGGGCGAAGCGAACCAGATGCCGCGAGATACCTTTCGGCAGCGCCGCGATGGTGTCATCAGGCCACTGCTCGAGCGGGAGATTCCACGGAAGATCGAGCAGCTCAGGATCGGCGATCGCCGACGTGATGTTGAGTGATCCTGCCATGCGATTCCTTCCGGTTAAAGTCGATCGGGCCCGCCATCCGAGAAGCGTGCTCTCGTGGATGACGGGCCCGTGAAAACGACTAGCCCTTCTTGAGGCGTGACAGGTCCTCGGCCGGGACCACCACTGCCGCGCCGAGACGGTCGCCCGACTCGGAGTCAAACAGGTGGATGTGGCCTTCCTTAGGAGTGAGGAACACCTTGTCGCCCGCGACCGGGTGCTTGCGGCCGTCGACCCGGACACACAGGTCCACGCGCTGGCCGTCAACCTCGGCATGACCGAACAGGTTGCCGTCTGCGCCGAGCTCCTCGATCACGTCGACCTCAACCGGAAGACCGGTGCCCGACGTCGACAGCGTCACATCCTCGGGGCGAACACCGACGGTGACCGTCTTGCCCTTGATGGCGCCGAGCGTTGCGCGGTCGACCTTGACGACGTGCGAGCCGAACTTGACGCCATCGGCGGTGAAGTCGGACGGGAAGAGGTTCATCGCGGGGCTACCGATGAAGCCGGCCACGAAGACGTTCTTCGGGTTCTCGTACAGGTCGCGTGGCGTACCGATCTGCTGCAGGACGCCGTCCTTGAGAACCGCGATGCGGTCGCCCATGGTCAGTGCCTCCGTCTGGTCGTGCGTGACGTACACCGTGGTGACGCCGAGACGACGCTGGAGGGACGCGATCTGGGTGCGGGTCTGGACGCGAAGCTTGGCGTCGAGGTTCGACAGCGGCTCATCCATGAGGAAGACCTGGGGCTGGCGCACGATGGCGCGGCCCATTGCGACGCGCTGACGCTGTCCACCGGAGAGCGCCTTCGGCTTGCGGCCGAGGTACGGCTCGAGGTCGAGCAGCTTGGCTGCCTCGAGTACGCGGTTCGCGCGCTCCTCTTTGTTGACGCCCGCGATCTTGAGAGCGAATCCCATGTTCTCGGCGACCGTCATGTGCGGGTAGAGCGCATAGTTCTGGAAGACCATCGCGATATCGCGATCCTTCGGGGGAACGTCGGTGACGTTGCGGTCGCCGATGAATACGTTGCCCGAGTTGATCTCTTCGAGACCGGCGAGCATTCGCAGTGTCGTGGACTTGCCACAACCGGATGGTCCGACGAGGACGAGAAACTCGCCGTCTTCGACCTGGATGTCGATTGCATCCACGGCCGGGCGAGTGGAGCCCGGGTAGATCCGTGTTGCCTTGTCAAACGTGACTGATGCCATGGTTGTTACTGCTCCTTCACCGGCAGGTACGTGCCGGACGATCCTTAGTGAATGGAATTGGCGCAACCTCGCGCCACCCGCCATTATGGCACCCGCTCTGGGGTAACAACTAAATGGGACCACGGCGGACCGCCGCCTCAAGGAAAACCACAGACAGCGTTTCTACTATCCTTCAGTAGCACTACCCATCCAACTTCAGCGAGGTTTGACGTGACATATGGCGGAGCGGGCGACCGCGGCACCAAGAACCAGCGGCGCGAGGCTGCCCGCGAGAAGGCGCGCGAGTTGCGCGAGTTGCAACGCAAGAAGGAGAAGCGCAATCGCGTGTTCCTTCAGGGCGGCATCGCGCTCGGCGTCGTGGCCATCGCCGGCATCATCGTGCTCGTTCTCGTCAACAGCGTCACCCCACCCGCAGCGGGCCCGCTCAACATGCAGAGCGACGGCATCATCATCGGGAAAGACCTCAAGGCTGTGCCGACGCCGGCGATCCCTGCGAAGGGCAAGCCGGTTGCAACGGTGCGCGACAAGAAGTCGAGCGTCGTCAGCATCCGTATCTACCTCGACTACTTCTGCCCCGTCTGCAACGCGTTCGAGACGGCCAACAAGTCGCAGATCACGAGCTGGCTGAAGAACGGCGCCGCGACGATCGAGATCCACCCGATCTCGTTCCTTGACCGCTCGTCGCTTGGCACGAGGTACTCCTCGCGGGCGGCCAATGCGGGCGGATGCGTGGCGAACTACGCCCCCGATGACTACTGGGCTTTCACCGAAGAGATGTACGTCAAGCAGCCGGCCGAAGACACCGCGGGTCTGAGCAACGCGCAGATCATCGCCGTTGCCAAGACCGCGAAAGTTCACAACCTGGCGCAGGTCTCGAGTTGCATTAATGATGAGAAATTCAAGGCGTGGGTGAGCGCAGCGACCAATCGCGCGACCGCCGGTCCGCTGCCGGACTCGAGCGTGAAGACCGTGACCGGAACGCCGACGGTCATCGTCGACGGCGTGGAGTATCCGATCACGAGCGACGACGTTTCGAGCGCCGCCGCTTTTGCCGCTTTCGTCGAGCAGACCGCGGGCGCACAGTTCGACTCCGGCCAGTCAACTTCCACGCCAACCCCGACGCCGACTCCGACCAGCTAGCCAGCGGGACCTATCGAGATCGAGCGCCCTCGTCGCCATACTGTCGTATGGGGAATTCGAGGGCGCTCGTTGTTGGTGCCGTTGTCGCAGTCTTCGCGCTGACCGGGTGTACTAGCCCCAGCCACCACGTAACGTCGCCGCCTGCGACGGGGAAACCGTCGGCATCGAGCCTCGTGAGCAGCGAGCTCTGGCCGAGCTATCACTCCGACCAGTCACGCACGGGAGCCGTCAGTTCGGCGGGGCCGCACGAACCGACCGTCGTCGCCTGGACGGCATCGCTCGGTGCGGCCGTCTATGGTCAACCCGTGATTGCGGATAATCGCGTCATCGCCGCGTCAGAAAACAACCACGTGACCGCGCTCGATCCGCGCACCGGGGCGATCGAGTGGACCGTGTCGCTGGGTGCCCCGCTGACGAACGTCGCGACCTTCGCGGGATGCGGCAACGTCGATCCGCTCGGCATAACCAGTACGCCGGCAATCGACCCGAAGACCGGCACCGTTTATGTCGTCGGCGAGGTGTTCGAGAACGGTGCGGTTCATCACCAACTGGTGGCGATCGCCATCGCGACCGGGAAGGTTCTTCTCTCGGAGAACGTCGACCCTCTGCTCCCGGCGGGCGAGAACGCGAAGACGCTTCTGCAACGCGTCGGCCTCGCGATTGCGAACGGGCGGGTCTACATCGGCTACGGCGGAAATGCCGGGGACTGTGGTTCGTACCACGGCTGGGTGGTGAGCGTGAAGGAGTCGGGCGCACCCGATCCGCTGTCTTTTGAGGTGGCGGCGGATGGCGAGGGAGGCGCGATCTGGGAGGCCGGTGGAGCCCCGGCCATCGACTCTCACGGCAATGTCTATGTGACGACGGGCAACGCCAATCCGGACCCGCCGCAGGGCGGTCCGGATCCGAAGCAGTACACGGAGAGCGTCGTAAAGCTGTCGCCGCGGTTGAAGCCGCTTGCGTCGTTCAAGGATGTGGTCGCCGGTGGCGATGAAGACCTCGCCACCGGCAATCCGGTGCTCCTGCCGGGTGGGTTGGTGTTCGCAATCGGTAAGACGGATGTCGCGTACATCCTGAAGCAGTCCGACCTGAGCCGCGTTGCCTCGATCCCGGGCGTGTGCGGCAGTGATCCGGATGGCGGACCCGCCTACGACGCGGCCACCAACCGCATCTACGTACCGTGCCGTGGGGGCGGCATCCAGGAGCTTGACTTGACCGGCAACACTGTCGGGCAGAAGTTCCCGGGCGCCAACGCCGCTCCACTCCTGATCGGGCCGAAACTCTGGGCCGTCGAGTACCCGGACGGACGGCTGAGCCAGTTCGACACCGCATCCGGTGCACGCATCCAAAACCTCGCCGTCGGGTCATCGGTTCCGCATTTCGCGACGCCCAGCACCGCCTTCGGGATGCTGTTTCTCGGCACCGACCAGGGCGTAACCGCGTTCAGGTGAAACCCGCGTCGATTTTTGCGTCATGGATCGCCCCAATCGCGCTCTCTCTAGGTAGACATCGACGTCGAACGATCAGGCAGACGCGATGAACCACGCGGGGGAAACATGTCGCAAGCGCCACTCTTGCAACACACCGATTCCGATGAGGAGTCGATTATGGAGACGTTCCACGAGTTAGCGGAGGCACTTCGACTGCCCGAGCTCGACTGGGACGTCATCCACTACGACGGGGAGATCCTGGTCGAAGGTCGTCCACGAGCGGAGACGGATATCTCCGCTTGTACTCGCTGGGCGAGATTCCTGGGGATGTCGGTGACCGTCGCGAATTCTGCGGCCAGCGGCGACTGTTGGCTCGGCTTCAACGGTCCGTGGACGCTGGAAATCATCGCCCAGGTTCGTTAGGGCACTTCGGGTCGTCATGGCCCAAAGCGTCGAGTTATGGTGAACCATGCCAGCGCGCGAAGCCGACAACCCGGCCAGACCAGGTAATGTCGCGGCCCGACATGACATTCGACGCGCAGAGGCGGCCCGGATGCTTGGCCTTCTCGATGGCACCGCGCTGCCCGAGCGGGCACGCGCTTGGTTGATTGATGGCGCCGACACCCGCAACGTGCGCGCGCTCGCGACGACGCCGATCGGCCCGGACGGCGAGGGGATCCGCATGGCCCTCCTGCGCGAGATCGCGGAGGAGCTGGGACTCGGTTTCCCGTCGCTGCAGGCTGCGCGCACCTTTCACGCCGAGGAGATCATCCGGGCACGCCACTTTGGCGCCGACATCGGTCAACAGCTGTACGGCCTGTCCAACGGCTACACCGACGAACTGGTTCGCCGGTTTCGTGGCGTGCTCTCCCGCCTGGCCGGGAGACCCTAGGCGGCATCGAGGTCGCCGACCCGCTGTCCGGTGGCCATCCGCCGAATTGACAACACGACGACCAGGATCAGGATGATCGACAGGAACAGCGCGCTGGTACTGGTGGTGCCGAGCCCGAGCCCGCCGTCCTTGCTGCTCTGCGACAGCAGGTCGCCCGTCGACGCCCCCAGTGGACGAGTCAAAACGTACGCGATCCAGAAGGACAGCACCGCATTCAGTTTGAAGACGGAGTAGGCGACCCCGACGAGAGCGATAGCACCAGCGAAGACTCCGAGCGAGAGCAGGTAACCGAGATTGAGTTGCTCGGCCAGCAGGTCGCCGGCCGATGTTCCGAGGGCGAAGGTGAAGAGGACGGCAAGCCAATAGAACGCCTCGCGCCCGGTGGTATGGATGGAGTGGATAGACAGGGTCTTCTCGACCCGGAACCACACAAGGAAGGTGATCGCGAGTGCGACGGCAAAGACGACGGTGGTTGCCCACAACGGAACGCCGAGATTATCAACCAGAAGGTCGCTGACCAACGTCCCAACGATGCTGATGAGGACGACCGCCAGCCAGTACACGCCGGGCACGTACCGTCGAAGTCGGAACTGCACGACCAGCACGACGGCGAGAACGCCCGACATGACGAGCGCGGTCACGGCCTCGCCCAGGTTCAGGTTGACGCCGAGAAAGTCCGCCGCCGTTTCGCCAACCGTCGTGGCGAGCACCTTGATGATCCAAAAGATCGCGGTGACTTCCGGAACCTTGTTAAGCATTCGTCGGCGCTGGGAAACTGTGCTGTAGTCGGTCATTGCGCTTCTCTCCTAGAGTGAGACTGGCCAGGCGTGCAGATTTGGCGACGACGATCTCGTCGTACGACAATGTCCACGGCTCTCCTGACCGTTGCCCCGCTTTTCGCCTTCTGACTTGCCTCGTCGGCTGAACGTACGTACAGACTTGCTCGCGTCGAGAGGCTCCTGCGCCAGAATCGGCGTGGAACCCGCTCACCCAAGAACACCTGCTCACCCAAGAACAAAAGGAAACCGGATGACCCAGTCCCGCGCGCAAGCCAGGGCGGAAGCATCCCGCAAGGGTCGCAACCGTTTCGTGCTCATCGTCGTCCTCGTCGTTGTCGTCGTCCTTCTCGTTCTCTTCGGTGGCATCGCCCTTGCCCACAGTTCCAGCATCACGGCGACGGAGACGCACCTGCTCGCCCAGGTCGCGGCGTCGAGGGTGGGCTGGCTGGTCAGCGTCTCGCTGGCGCTCGACTGGGTGTTCAGCCCCCCGATTGCGCTCATCGTCGGGATCGTTGCGGCTGGCCTGGTCTTTGCAGTCACGCGCAAGTGGGTTACCGTGCTGCACTTTGCGCTGCTGGTCCTCGGCACCTGGCTCAGCAGCGAGGTCATCAAGATCCTGGTTCACCGGCCGCGGCCGACCGCAAAACTCGCCGACACACTGGTGCCGAACCCGGATCCCGACAGCTACCCGAGCGGCCATGTCTGCTTCGCTGTGGGGCTCGGCCTCGCGATCTTCGTGTTGGCGATCCGTTCGCGCGTGCGGGTGGTCGTTGCGGTGCTCGCCATACTGCTCGCCCTGATTACCGCGGGCAGCCGCGTCTATCTCGGCATCCACTACCCAACGGACGCCCTCGCTTCACTGATATTCGGGGTGGCGGTATTGATCGGAATCGAGACGATCTGGCGGCGCTGGTCGGGCGGAATCTTTCGCCAGAAGCAGGCGACGCCCGTCGGCTAACCGGTCGGGCCGTTGAACTTTTCCTCATTGCTCGCGCCGTATCGCGGGCGTGCGATGGACGGATGCTACAAGGCCTAGTGCGCTCCGAGATTGGCGAACTACGCTGGCGTTCGTGAGCAACTATCGACCACCCGTATCTGACCTTGCCTTCGTCCTCGAGCACGTCGTCGGCTATCCGGAGATCGCCGAGTATCCGGGCTACGAGCACGCGGATCTCGAAACGGTGGTCGGCCTGCTCGATGAGGCCGGCGACTTCGTCGTCAACGCCGTCGCGCCGACCAATCGCATCGGCGACACCGAGGGTGCGAAGCACCAGCCCGATGGGTCAGTTGTGACGCCCGCCCCGTTCCGCCAGGCCTACAAGGAACTCGTCGATGCCGGATGGGGATCGGTGCCGTTCCCGGAGGAGTTCGGTGGCGGAGGTTTCCCATGGACCGTCGGGCTCGCCATCCAGGAGATGCTCGGCTCCGCGAACATGGCTTTCGCGCTCTGCCCGCTGCTGACCCAGGGAGCGATCGACGCGCTGCTGCACTACGGCAGCGACGAGCAGAAGCAGACCTACCTGCCGAAGATGATCAGCGGCGAGTGGACCGGAACAATGAACCTCACCGAGCCGCAGGCGGGTTCGGATGTCGGTGCCCTGACGACGCGCGCGGTGCCGAACGCTGACGGTTCCTTCGCTATCACCGGCCAGAAGATCTTCATCACCTTTGGTGAGCACGACCTCGCCGACCAGATCGTGCACCTCGTTCTGGCCCGTACCCCCGGGGCCCCGGAGGGCACAAAGGGCATCTCCTGCTTCATCGTTCCGAAGTTCCTTCTCAACGGGGACGGCTCGCTCGGCGGCCGCAATGGGGTGAAATGCCTCTCGATCGAGCACAAGCTGGGCATCCATGGTTCGCCGACCTGCGTCATGGAGTACGACGGCGCCACCGGTTACCTCATCGGTGAGGAGAACCTTGGCATGCGCATCATGTTCGTCATGATGAACAGCGCCCGCCTCTCCGTCGGGACCCAGGGCCTTGCGCTCAGCGAGCGCGCCTACCAGGACGCACGCGACTACGCGCTCGACCGTCATCAGGGACTCGCGATCGGCGCTACCGGTAAGGACTCGGCCATCGTCGAGTTTCCGGATGTGCGACGCATGCTGTTGACCCAGAAGGCGTACATCGCGGCAATGCGCAGGATGATGTTGTTCAACGCGGTTCACATCGACAAGAGCACGCACGCCCCGGATGCCCAGACCCGCACGCGCGCGGGAGAAATTGTCGGGCTGCTGACACCCATCTGCAAGTCGTTCGGCACGGATCTCGGAAACGAACTCACGTCCCTCGCCCTCCAGGTCCACGGGGGAATGGGCTTCATCGAGGAGACCGGCGTCGCCCAGTACTACCGCGACGTTCGGATCACCGCGATTTATGAGGGCACGAACGGCATCCAGGCCGCCGACCTCGTTGGACGCAAACTCGGGGTGCGCGACGGGGCATCCATCCTCGAGTTCCTCGCCCAGATGCGAGAAATCGACGGCGAGCTCGCGGCGGCGGGCGACGACTTCGACTCCATCCGCAGCGAACTCACGACACAGCTCGACGCGCTTCAGAACGCGACGGAGTGGATGCTGCGCACGGGCCGCAAGGATCCGAACGGCATCCTCTCCGGCTCAAGCCCCTACCTGCGGATGTGGGGTCTGGTCGTCGGCGGCTGGCTGATGGCCCGCTCGGCGCTCGCCGCTCCCGCCGCGGGCGACAACGAGGTGGCGGATAGCCAGCTGGTGTTGGCGCGGTTCTACGCCGAGCAGCTGCTGCCGCAGGCCGCCGGCCTGCTCGGTGCCGCGACCGGTGGGTCGGAGGACCTGTTCGCACTCAGCCCGGCTCAGCTGTAGCCGGCGTGATCTACGGCACCGTCTCGCAAGACCTTCTCGTCGCGGCTCCGTCCGCACTGGTGTGGGCCGCGTTTTCGGAACCGGATTTCCGTGGTCGGTGGTTTTCGCTTCCAGGCGAACGAAGCAGCCGCTCGCACGAGCTTGACTTCAGGGTCGGAGGCGAAGAGGTCACCCGCAGTGTCTTCAACAATCTGGAGACGCCCGAGACCCTCGAACTCCGCGCGCGATTCGTCGACATTGTTCCCGAGCGGAGCATAACGACGCAGGTGGTGTTCCGGCTTAACGGCGCCCTCCGCATCGCCGCGGTTGCGACGACGGAGCTCGAGTCGATGGACGAGGGGACGCGCGTCAGCTACACCGAGCAGTATCAGTGTTTCGGGCTGGTCGGCGACGGTAGCGGTGCCCAGGAGCGTGGCGAGCGCGAGGGCGGTACCCGCTTCATGCTGCGTCGGCTCGCCATTGCGCTCGACGAGGCGACCGCACCGTGATGCTCAGATTCGAGTAAAGCGGACTAACGTTGAAGCCACCCATCCAGCGCGGATGATCGGGTAGTCACTCCGAGACCTTGAGTGAAGAGACGCAGCTATTTCATGGGCACACTGACGTACGACGTCGTGTCGAAGGTCGACTTCGAAGATCGCGCTCTAGCGCATCTACAGATCGTCATCGCGAGCAAGTTGCGGCGAGGCGAGTCATTCAACTTCAGCTGGATCAAGGATCCGGCCGAGGGCAGCGGGCGCACCACCATCTGGATGCACCCCGCTATCCCTCTCGTCTACGACTTTCTCGGCAGCCGCACCCCGGCTATCAACCGCGAGTGGCTGAACGCCCTCATGGAAACGGCGAACACCCCCGGAGGCCTTCGGCTCGTTCCGGAGCCCGCGGACGTGGTGCCCGCTGGTGGCAGCGCTCCGAGCGGCGACGCCGTCTAGCGCACTAGACCCGCGATCGTCCTGACAGCGATCGGATCAGCCACGCGATGATGGCGAGAACCAGCAGGATGATGCCGACCCAGAGCAGGAAGTTCAGGGACTGTACGAACCCTCCCGTGATGGCGAGGATCACTGCGACGATGATGATGATGATGAATAGCAGGTTCATTGTTCTTACTCCCAGGTTTGCCTTGCGGGCTTTCTTTCACGCTACGCGCGTGAACGTCTCGGTCGGAGGGCCTACCGCTCGCCTGGGTTGAGGCGCTATGGTGCGCCCTCACGCGACGTGTCTGGAGTATCACGGCTGGTCCTTCGTGAGGTGGATGAGCCAGTTCTGGTCAGCCTTTCCCTCGCCCCCGGTGTGGATGAGCGCGTAGCGGCGATCGCCCCGTTTCGTTCCTCGGAGGAGCGCGATCACCTCTTCGCCGTCGCGCCATTTTTCGAGTTCATAGGTGCCCGAGTCCCAGATCTCGACGTGGCCTCCGCCGTATTCACCGTGGGGAATGTCGCCCTCGAAGCTGCCGTACTCGAGGGGATGGTCCTCCGTTTGTACGGCGAGATGGTTCTTGCGATAGTCGGTCGGGACCCCTTTCGGAAGAGCCCAACTCACGAGCACTCCGTCATGCTCGAGCCGGAAGTCCCAGTGCAGCCTGGTGGCGTGGTGTTCCTGGATGACGAAGTGGTGACCCGAGGCGGGCCCCCCTCGACCGGTCGGTATCGGCTCGGGCGTCTTCGTCGCGTCGCGCTTGCTGCGGTATGCCCTCAGCCGGTCGACCCCGCCGAGAATGTCGCCATCCTTCTTCACCCTCTTCATGACCTCGGTGAGGTCGAGCTGGGCAAGCGACTTCGAATCCAGTTCGCGCCAGGTTCGCGGCGCGGCCACCGTTGGGTGCATCCGCCCCCGCAGCGAGTACGGCGCGATGGTCGTCTTGTTCCCGTTGTTCTGGCTCCAGTCGAGCAGGATCTTGCCGGCGCGCAGGGACTTCTTCATGTCGCTGACAATCAGGTCGGGATGATCGGCCTCGAGCGAGCGCGCCAGCTCGTGCGCCATCGCGGAGACCTGGTCGCTGGTCTGCCTCCCATCGAGCGCTGTGTAAAGGTGGATGCCTTTCGAACCGCTCGTGACCGGCATCGGATCGAGCCCCATTCCCTGCAGGATGGCGCGGACGATCCGGGCAACCTCCGCGCATTCCTGGAGGCCGGCACCGGGTCCGGGATCGAGGTCGAGGACAAGCCGATCCGGATTGCGCCGTGCGCCATTTCGTCCGAACCGCCACTGCGGCACGTGAATCTCGAGGGCGGCAATCTGTGCCAGCCAGGTCAGCGTCGCAAGATCGTTGACGAGCGGATACTCGTTGGAGTGGTCTTTGTGCTCGATTTTCCGTCGTTTTACCCAGGCCGGGGTGGACTCGTCGAGGTCTTTGTGAAAGAACATCATTCCGGGGTGTGCCTCGCTGCCAACCCCGTTGACCCAGCGCTTTCGAGTCGCGGCGCGATCCCGCACGTGCGGCAGCATCACGTCCGCGACGGCGTTGTAGTACGCGATGACCTCACCCTTTGTCGTCCCCGTCTCGGGGTACATGACCTTGTCCAGATGGGTCAGCGTCAGACGGTGGCCATCGATCGAGACCACCTGCTCTCCGGTGGTTCTCGCGGCTGCCATCCACCCATCGTTGACAGGTTCGACCGAAATCCGCCACCCCCTTGACGGCACGGTGCGGGCGTGACGGGATAGAAGGATGCGATCCATTTGGAAGGGCGCGATCACCTTCGGCCTCGTCAACGTGCCGGTCAAGGTTTATGCCGCGACCGAGGATCACGATCTGCCGCTGCACCAGGTTCACGACACGGACGGCGGTCGAATCAAATACCAGCGCCGGTGTGATGTGTGTGGGCGGATCGTCGACTACGAGCACATCGACAAGGCGTATGACGACGGCGATCGAACCGTCATTCTGACCGAGAAGGACCTGTCAACACTGCCGGAGGAGCGCAGCCGCGAGATCGAGGTCGTCGAATTCGTACCGAGCGAACAGCTCGACCCGATCATGTTCGATCGCAGCTATTTTCTCGAGCCGGACTCGTCCTCGCCCAAGTCCTATGCGCTCCTCCGCCGCACCCTGGAGGAAACGGATCGCATCGCAATCGTGCATTTCGCTCTTCGGCAGAAGACCAGGCTCGGTGCTCTGCGCGTACGCGGGGACGTGCTCATGTTGCAGTCGCTGCTATGGGACGACGAGGTACGGGAGGCAAAGTTTCCTGCCCTTGGCTCGAACGCGCGCGTCTCGGCGGCCGAGTTGAAGATGAGCGAGCAGTTGGTGGACTCATATTCGACCGATTTCTCGCCGGACAAGTTCAGCGATGACTACCAGAACGAGTTGCGAAAGCTCATCGAGGCAAAGCTGGAGAAGGGCGATGACGTCTCGAGCGAGGATACTTTCGGTCCCGATGCGCAGGAAGCGGACGGCGGCGGCGAGGTGCTCGACCTCATGGACGCCCTCAAGCGCAGCGTCGATGCGAGCCGCGATTCGAAGAGGTCCACACCACGAAAGAGATCCGCAGTACACAAGACGGGGAGCGCATGACGATGACCACCACTACCGAATCCAAGACCAGGTCGAACACGGATGCCGGTCCGCGTCCGACCAAACGAGAAAATGCGGAGCACGGCTTCCGGGCATCGAAGACCCTGAGCCGCGACCTGCAGAGTGTGCTCGTCGACCTCATCGAGCTTCACCTGCAGGGCAAGCAGGCTCACTGGAACGTGGTTGGCAAGAATTTTCGCGACCTGCATCTTCAACTCGACGAGGTGGTGGATGCCGCGCGCGAATTCAGTGACGCGGTCGCGGAGCGCCTGCGCGCGCTGCACGCGACCGCGGATGGCCGCACCGCAATGGTGTCGGCGACGACGACTCTCGAGCCGTACCCGGCGGGTGAGATCGACACCGCCACGGTGATCGACCTGATCACGGCACGATTGGATGCGACGGTCGCGACAGCTCGACGGGTGCACGACGCTGTGGACGCCGAAGATCCGACCAGCGCCGACCTTCTGCACGCCATCATCGCGCGACTCGAGCAGTTGTCGTGGATGGTGTCGGCCGAGAACCGAATTCCCTAAAGGACCGGTCAGCGCTCCGGCGGGGCGAAGACGTCGATCCCGGCGGCAATCGCGACCTCGCGGTAGGCGAGCGCCAACACGGGTAGCGGGGCATGCGCGTTCAGCCCGCTCGGATTCGGTACTACCCAGAGGGGAGCGCCGCCGAGCGGTTCGGGCTGGAGCCCGACGCGCGCGGCCGGCCGGTCGAAGGCCGTGCGATACGCCGTGACGCCGAGCATTGCGACGGTGTGGGGCGCGATTGATACGACGCGCCTGGCCAGAGTCACTGCCCCGGAGCGCAGCTCGGCAACGGTCAGTTCGTCGGCGCGAGCGGACGCGCCGGCTACCAGGTTGGTGATGCCGACCCCGCGTGCGATGAGATGGGCGAGGTCATCCGGGGCCAGTCCGTTCGACGCGGAGATGAGCCTGTCGGTGATTCCGGCACGGTAGAGCGCGGGATAGAACCGATTGCTTCCGCCGCCGAAATGCGCCTGGACGGCAACCGTGCGAAGTCCGGGATTGATGCCGACGAAGAGGAGTCGAACGTCCTCGCCGAGAAGATCGGGCAGGGATGTGCCTCGGTAGGAGTCCAACTCCACTCGGGTGAATGATCTTCGCGTCGCGTCTGCCACATCGCAACCGTACCCGCGGGTTTCGGACACCGTGATCGCACCGCCTGCCGGCGACCCGGCGGAAGCGCAGAATTGAGGGAAGGAGGTGGACGCATGTACATCCGGCACAGCACGATCGGCACCGACGAGATCGACGATGTCATCCTCGTCGCCGAGGACCTCGCCATCTCGGGAATCTATTTTCCCCAGCACTGGACGAAGCCCGACTGGTCGACCTTCGGCCCGGCGGTGGATGTTGGAACTGACCCGGTCATCTCGGAGGCCGCCGACCAGCTGCGCGACTACCTGCGCGGCGAGCGCACGAGCTTTGATTTCGACATCGTGCTGCACGGCAACGAATTTCAGCAGCGGGTGTGGAAGATCCTTGGGGAGATCCCCTTTGGCGAGACGCGAACGTACGGAGACATTGCGGAGCAGCTCGGTGACCGCGCTCTGGCCAGAATGGTCGGCCAGGCCGTTGGCCACAATCCGGTCTCGATCGTCGTCGGCTGCCATCGAGTGGTGGGCAAGTCGGGGAGCCTGACCGGCTATGCGGGCGGCTTGCAACGCAAGGCGTTCCTGCTCGATCTCGAGGAGCCGTCGCGCACGCGGTCGGAGCGACTGTTCTAGCGGCACGCCATTCGGCGCCCTATGCCAAATTTGTTCGACAATTTCAAGCCCTATTTCCGCCCGGCCGACCGTACAAAAGTGCTGTTGTGAGTAACGACGTGTTGACCCCAGAAACCGATTTGATGAGCCCGGGCACAAACGTCCAGCGCATCATGTGGACAGGCACAATTTGGTTTGCAGTCGCCGTGGTGTCGACCTCGGTCTCCCTCGGTTTTCTGCTTTCGTCAGGTTGGCGACCGGCCGTGCTTTCGGCCGGGCTGGCGGTGCTGTGGTGGTTCGGGTCGGCACTCGTTGTGGCCAGTATCGGCCTCATCGGCTGGTCGGGGTGCCCGATTCTCGAGGTGGATGTGCCGACAGCCGACCACAATAAGACGCGAACCATGCAACTGGGCACCCTCTTTTTCATCCTCGGTGGGGCGGCAACAATGCTTGCCGTGCTGCTCGGACCCGCCCGCTAGAGGGGCGATCGCGGGCTCGACGGCGAGATCCGGAGCCGCCGAATACCCCCCTGAGTGCGGGGTTTCGGGCAAACGGCGCGAGCGTCACACTGATAGTGCGGCTCGACACTTGCGACGCGCCGTCCGAATTCACTCCAGCCCATTTGCCGACCGGAAACGCCAATGATGATCAATATCCGCAAATACTGCGCCGAACGTCGCGCTGCCATGCAGGACGTCAGTGGTCAACAGGGTTTCACCCTCATCGAGTTGATGGTGGTCATCATTATCATTGGCCTTCTCGCCGCCATCGCCATTCCACAGTTCATCGGACAGCGCCAGTCGGCGTGGGATGCGGAGACGAAGTCGGACCTCAGCAACTTCGAGCTCGCTGCCTCTTCCTACAGCGTCAACAACGGTGGCAACTTCGGAACGACTGCCACACCGATGTCCCTTTCCGCGCTCGGCGCCGCGCCATACCGGTTCGCTCCGTCTGTCGATGATCCGATTGGCAACTGGACGCTGGTCGTTTCCTCGGACAGGCACTCGTACACGATCACAGCGTTCAACCGGAGCTTCTCACCGACCACTGGCCACGTATTCACCTTCGACAGCTCGACGGGCTTGACCTCCGTCAGCTAAGGCGCGGGCTACTTGCCCAGGAGCTCGGCCGGATGGGTGAGTCGCCACCATGCGCTCGGGCCACGAATGTTTCCCTTGAGCACAACGGGCACGGTCTCGGTCGTCTTCCCCGCGACCCAGGTGACGTTCCCGACCTCTTCCCCGCTCTTTCCGTTCCCCGGGGTCGTGGTCTTCATGGTCGATGTGATCGGAGTGTCCGACCACGTGAAGGCGTCCGCATCCTTTGCCAGCACCATGCTTGCTTTGGCACCCCACGGGGTGGAGTAGGAGCCGACCACCTGCCCCTGCGAGCCAAGCTGCGTGTCGTGGAATCCATCCTGGATGCTCGAGATGGTCTTCTTCACGTCGTCGTCCACGCTTGCGCGCGTCGGCCCGGCCAGCACCACACCGATGACCGTAAGGCTTAACCCCGTGCGGATTGGCACAACCGCCGAGTAGAGCAGATCCGAGCCCTCCGTGTCGAGGGTGCCCGTCTTGATCCCGTTGACGCCGTCGGTGCCGAGCAGGTCATTCGTGCTCGGCAACCCGGCAAGGGCCGGAACGTCGAGGCTGGTCTTCCCCACCATCGCGGCGACCGCAGGGTTCGCCATGGCCAGCTTTCCCAGCGCAATCAGATCGCTCGGAGTGCTCGTGTTGCGGTCATCCAACCCGGTCGGCTCGACCATGGTGGTTCCGGTCAGGCCATTCGCCTTGAGCCACTTCCGGGTTGCGCTGACGAACCCGGCGTTGGATCCGAAGGCCCAATCCGCCATCGCCTCGGCGTAGTTGCACGCGGACACCACGAGCATGGTCTCGAGCGCGTCGTGCTCCGACATCGAGCTGCCGTTTTTCATGGCGGCGATCGTCGCGTTAAGCAGGTAGTACTTGTCATAGAGCGCGGCATCCGTCTTGTCCCAGGTGATGGTGCGGCCGGTCCCCGAGGCGCCAAGAGGTTTCGCGCTCAGCACCACCATCGCGGTGATCAGTTTGCTGATGCTGGCCATGGGTAACGCGCCATTGCCGCCGCTCGACGCAAAGACGCCGGTGGCCGTCGGCCCAAGGTAGTCGTCCGCGCCCGAGATGCTGATGGCGGATTCTCCGTAGCCGGGAAGCGCGATCGTCGCCGCAGGCGACTTGTCGACTGTGGGGCTGTGGAAGACCGCGGCGGCCGCACCCACTGGGGCGGAGAGCGTGAGGGAAACATATGTGCCCGCGACCGCAAGAACGAGCACCGTCGCGACAAGGGCGATCAGTCGTCGGCGCAACCGGCGCGGCCGGGGAGGGTCGGATTGCTCGGGCGGTGTTGGTGCGATAGGACGAGTGCGATCATCGTTCGAAGGAATCATCGCCCACAACTCGGAGATTCCGTCGTGCTGTTCGTACTCTTCATACGGTTCGTGCTGGGTCACTACTCACGGCTCCTGATCCCCGGGTGAGGATTATTAGAGTATCCGATCGATCCGGAGCGTCTTCGGCGGGGCAGGACGTGAATCCTAACGGGATCCTTACGCTAGGGAACCGTTAGGGGGACTCGCCGGGCCGTAGCCTTTGGGAGTGCTAGACAAAAAAGCGTCCAGAAGCCGGTTCGGGGCGTGGATGCTCAGCGATCTCGCCGCGCATGAGAGTCCGTCGCAGGGACCACTGGCAAAGGTGGTCGACAGGCCGGATCCGTGGTGGAAGGTCATGTGCCTCACGGGCGTGGACTATTTCTCGTCGCTCGGCTACGCGCCGGCGATTGCGTTTCTGGCTGCCCAGTTCCTGTCACCGCTCGCGACTCTCGTGCTGGTCTTGCTCACCCTGTTTGGTGCACTTCCGGTCTACCGGCGGGTGGCGCAAGAGAGTTTCCGGGGCTCAGGGTCGATCGCAATGCTCGAGCGGCTGCTGCCGTGGTGGGCCGGCAAGCTGTTCGTCCTCGTTCTGCTCGGCTTCGCGGCGACCGACTTCATGATCACCATCACACTCTCCGCGGCGGATGCGGCCCAGCACTTCACGCAGAACCCGCTCATGCCGGCGTGGCTTCACGGCCAGAACGCCCTGCTCACGTACCTGCTGATCGCGGCGCTCGGCGTGGTATTTCTGAAAGGTTTCCGGGAGGCGATCGGGATCGCCGTCGGCCTGGTCAGCGTCTACCTCACGCTGAACCTCGTCATCGTGCTGGTCGCCGGTGCGGACATCCTGCAGCATCCTTCGCTCGTCACGGGCGACCATGGACTGCTCGCTAACATCACGAACCAGAACGTATTCGGCCAGCACGGCAACATCCTGCTCGCCGTCGGATTTGCGCTTGTCGCGTTCCCCAAGCTCGCGCTGGGCATGTCGGGGTTCGAGACCGGCGTCGCGGTCATGCCACACATCAAGGGAGACCCGTCAGACACCGACGATCACCCGACGGGCCGCATTCGTGGAGCGCGCCGGTTGCTGACGGCCGCGGCGAGCATCATGAGCTTCTTCCTGCTCGCAACCAGCCTCATCACATCGATCCTGATCACACCCGCTCAGTTCGCGGGAGCCGCGAACGGCCGCGCGCTGGCCTTCCTCGCGCACAGCCTCCTCGGGCCGTGGTTCGGTTCCCTCTACGACTTCTCGACCATCGCGATCCTGTGGTTCGCCGGAGCGAGCGCGCTCGCGGGCCTGCTGAACCTGGTGCCGCGCTACCTGCCGCGCTACGGGATGGCCCCGCTGTGGGCCGGCGCGGTCCGGCCCCTCGTGCTTGTCTTCACGTTCATCGCCTTTCTCATCACGCTGGTATTCGATGCGAACGTCGACAAGCAGGCGGGCGCATACGCGACGGGAGTGCTGGTCCTGATGACGTCGGCCGCCGTCGCCGTCACCCTGGCTGCTGCGCGTAAGCGACAGCGGGTCCGGATGATCGCCTTCGGAGTGATCGCTGTCGTCTTCACCTACACGACGGTCGTCAACATCATCGAACGTCCGGATGGCGTCAAGATCGCGGGGCTGTTCATTGTGGCGATCATCCTCGTCTCGATTCTGTCGCGGGTGCGGCGTTCGTTCCAGCTTCGGGCCGCCTCCATCGTTCTGGACGAGACGGCTCTCGACTGGGTCTCAGCCGATGCCGAGCAACACGGGGCGGTTCGAATCGTGTCGCACGAACCCGACCTGGACACGGCCGCGGAGTATCGGGACAAGCTGCGAGACGAGCGGCACTACAGCCACATCCCGAATAAGGCACCGATCATCTTTCTCGAGGTGCACAAGAGCGACTCGTCGGACTTCGAGGAGGAGCTCGAAGTCCGTGGCGTGTCGAAGTTCGGCTACCGGGTGCTGCAGGTGAAGAGCGGAAATGTACCGGGCACCGCGGCGGCAGTGTTGCTCGCAATTCGAGATGCGACCGGCGTCGTTCCCGATATCTACTTCGAATGGACCGAGGGCAATCCGATCAACAACATGCTGCGCTTCCTGGTAACGGGGAAGGGCGAGATAGCTCCGGTCACCCGCGAGGTCTTACGGGAGTCGGAGCCGAACCCCAGGCGTCGACCGGCGGTGCACGTCAGTTGAGCTGAAGGCTCGAGTCAAAGATCGAGTCGGGCGACCCATTCGTTCTAGCGGTGAGCGGATGGCGCGGATGTGCGGGGTCGACGGGGAACGGTCGGCTGGGAATGGCGAGCAGGTCGCCGACCCTCAGATTGGCGGGTAGTGCCGCCGAGATGACATCCTCGGATTCCGCAATATCGACGCGGCCAGGCCTGCGCACGATCAGAACGCTACGGGTGCGCGACGATCTTGTTCCACCCACCCTTCGCGCCTGCGACCAGATGAGCCTGAGATTGTCCAATCGCGCGTCGACCTGCACCACGCGGCAGCCCCCGCGATGGCGAGCCATCGCTACGACCCGAACCACGAGTACCGCGGTGCGCTGGACCATCGGCCGGCGAGTGCTCGGTGCGGAACTCGCGGACGCTCCACTGTGAACCGCGGGGGTTCCGCACACATCGACCAGTCGCCGGAGCGAGACGTCGCACACGACGATGTCGTCGGGCGACACAACCGTGTTCTCCGGCCACCAGTCGAGATGAGCTGTCATGGAACCAGCGTCCCTCTACCGGAGCGATGACGATCCCGTCCTAACGGACTCCATGCGCCATGGATGCCACACCTAACGCTTCCCATACGCGGCTGTTAGGAAATCGTTAGGGTTTGGCGCCTGGGCGTAAGGAGTCTGTGAGCATCGCGCTTCAGCGAATAGTCAGGGTGTCTACTAATCGGCTGTGTCAGAAGTGACATCGAGCGCCCGATCGGGCCGCTCGTGATCCGCATTCGGATGGAGTTGCCTTGCTCGACGTTATTTATGTTGTTGCCGCAATAGCCCTGTTTGGGCTCATTGCGCTCATCGCCCGGGCGGTGGAGAAGCTGTGATCTTCTTCACCTTTCTCAGTCTGGCGATCGGCGTCGCGGTGCTTGTGTACCTCGTGGTCGCCCTAGTTAAGCCGGAGCGTTTCTGATGAACAACACCTGGCTTTTCATCCTTCAGGCACTGACCGTCATTGTTGTCCTCGGCCTCCTCTATCGGCCGCTCGGCGGCTATATGGCCCACGTCTACACCACGCAGAAGAACCTCAGGGTCGAGCGTGGTTTTTACCGGCTGATCGGCGTCGACCCGGCGTCGGAGCAGACCTGGCCGGTCTACCTTCGTAGCCTCCTCGCCTTCTCGCTCATCGGGGTGCTGCTCGTCTACCTGCTTCAGCGAATCCAGGAATGGCTCCCGCTCTCCCTCGGCCTCCCGCCGGTGGAGCAGGGCCTGGCCTGGAACACCGCGATCTCGTTCGTGACCAACACGAACTGGCAGTCGTATTCGCCGGAGCTCACGATGGGTTACACCGTGCAGATCGCCGGACTCGCGGTGCAGAACTTCGCCTCGGCCGCGGTCGGCATAGCCGTCGCGATCGCGCTGGTTCGCGGCCTGTCGCGTCGCAAGTCGCTGACCATCGGAAACTTCTGGGTCGACGTCACGCGCGGCATCCTTCGGATCCTGTTACCGCTCTCGGTCGTTG
Source organism: Actinomycetota bacterium (assembly GCA_030838475.1). GTDB lineage: Bacteria > Actinomycetota > Actinomycetes > Actinomycetales > Microbacteriaceae > Galbitalea. Next base: position 100,642 of record JAUZFP010000037.1, on the reverse strand, counting down.
CCGCGATCATCCTGATCGTCGCCGGCGTGATCCAGAACTTCAACCCGTTCGAGCACATCACCACCATCACCGGCGGAAGCGCCGTCATCCCGGGTGGTCCGGTCGCCTCGCAGGAGGCCATCAAGGAAATCGGTACGAACGGTGGTGGCTTCTTCAACGCCAACTCGGCACACCCCTTCGAGAACCCGTGGCCGTGGACGAGCATCTTCGAGATCATCCTCATGCTCGCGATCCCGTTCGCTTTGCCGCGCACGTTCGGCAAGATGGTCGGGGACAACCGGCAGGGTTACGCGATCCTCTCCGTCATGGGGATCTTCTGGATCGCCTCTGCCGCACTCCTCACCCTGCTCGAGAGTGTCGGTTCAGGCACCGCGAGCCAGCTCGCCGGGGCGGCGATGGAAGGCAAGGAAACCCGGTTCGGCATCGTCGGCTCGACGCTGTTCGGAACGTCCTCGACGCTCACGTCGACCGGTGCGGTCAATGCAATGCACGACAGTTTCACCTCGCTCGGCGGTGGTCTTGCCATGCTGAACATGATGCTCGGCGAGGTTGCGCCCGGTGGCGTGGGGTCCGGACTCTACGGAATCCTCGCCGTCGCAATCGTCGCGGTATTCGTCGCCGGCCTGATGGTCGGGCGAACGCCCGAGTATCTGGGCAAGAAGCTGGGTGGTCGTGAGATCAAGATGGCGAGCATCTACATCCTGATCACGCCGACGATCGTGCTTCTGGGCACCGCGCTCAGCTTCGCGATACCCGCGGTCGAGGCATCCGTTACCGGCACCTCGATGGCCAATCCGGGCCTGCACGGGTACTCCGAAGTGCTGTACGCCTTCACCTCGGCCGGCAATAACAACGGTTCGGCGTTTGCGGGACTCACGGCGAGTACTCCGTGGTTCGACACCGCACTTGGCGTCGCCATGCTGCTCGGTCGGTTCCTGCCAATGGTGTTCATCCTCGCGCTCGCGGGCTCACTCGCCGCGCAGGACAAGGTGCCGGTCACCGCGGGAACACTGCCGACGCATCGACCGCAGTTCATCGGGCTCCTCATCGGAACGATTCTCATCGTGTCCGCACTCACGTACCTCCCCGTTCTAGCGCTAGGTCCACTAGCAGAAGGACTCAAGTAACACCATGTCAACAACTCTCATCACCAAGACCGGCAGCTCGCTGCCCGGTCAACGGAAAGCCTCGTCGGCCTTCAGTGCGTCGCAGCTCCTCGCGAGCATCCCCGGCGCCCTGAGGAAGCTCGATCCGCGCGTCATGTGGCACAACCCGGTCATGTTCGTCGTCGAGATCGGCGCCGCCCTGACCACCGTGCTCGCCATCGCGCAACCGTTCCTCGGCAGCTCTGCACACACCACGGCCTCACCGACCTCGCCCGCCTTCACCTGGGCGATCACAGTCTGGCTGTGGCTGACGGTGCTGTTCGCCAACATGGCGGAGGCGGTCGCGGAGGGCCGAGGCAAGGCGCAGGCAAAGAGCCTGCGCGACAGCCGTACCACCACGGTCGCCCAGCGTGTCGCGTCCTATGACGAGACCGGCGATCCCGGCGCCGAGCGAGCGGACTTCCAACAGATCGCCTCGGCCGAGCTGACGCTCGGTGACACGGTCGTCGTGACCGCCGGGGAGCTGATCCCCGGTGATGGCGACATCATCTGGGGCATCGCCTCGGTCGACGAGTCCGCCATCACCGGCGAATCGGCTCCGGTTGTTCGCGAGTCCGGCGGTGACCGCAGCGCGGTGACCGGTGGCACGCGCGTGCTCTCCGACCGCATCGTGGTCCGCATCACCAGCAAGCCGGGCGAGACCTTCGTCGATCGGATGATCAAGCTGGTCGAGGGTGCTTCCCGCCAGAAGACGCCCAACGAGATCGCGCTGAACATCCTGCTCGCGAGCCTGACGATCATCTTCGTGGTCGTGGTGCTGATCATCAACCCGATCGCCGGGTACTCGAACGCCGCACAAAGCGTTCCGGTCCTGGTTGCGCTGCTGGTCTGTCTCATCCCGACCACGATCGGTGCGCTCCTGTCCGCGATCGGTATCGCCGGTATGGACCGCCTCGTTCAGCACAACGTGCTGGCGATGTCGGGTCGCGCGGTGGAGGCCGCGGGCGACGTCACGACGCTCCTGCTCGACAAGACGGGAACGATCACCTACGGCAACCGCCAGGCGGCCGAGTTCAATGCCGTGAGCGGGGTCGCCCAGCGCGCTCTCGCCGAGGCGGCGAGTGCGTCCTCGATCAGTGATCCGACACCGGAGGGCAAGTCCATCCTGGATCTCGCCGTCGCGCAGGGTATTGCAATCCCCGAGTCGGCCGCCGGAAGCGTCTCGGTGCCGTTTAGCGCGCAGACCCGCATGAGCGGCATCGATTACGCGGACGGCAGCCAGGTGCGCAAGGGCGCAGGCTCGATGGTCATCGCGTGGGTGGAGGAGTCGGGAAAGCTTCCGGCGAAGACACTCACCGAGATCGATGGACTCGTCAGTCGCATCGCCGAAGCCGGCGGAACCCCGCTGGTGGTTGCACGTCGGGACAAGGCAGGCAAGGGCCAGCTGCTCGGCGTCGTCTACCTGAAGGACGTCGTGAAGACCGGCCTCGCGGCCCGCTTCGCCGACCTCCGCAGGATGGGCATTCGCACCGTCATGATCACGGGTGACAACCCGCTCACGGCGAAGGCGATTGCTGCCGAGGCGGGTGTCGACAACTTCCTCGCCGAGGCCACGCCCGAGGACAAGATGGCGCTCATCAGGAAGGAGCAGGAGGGCGGCAACCTTGTCGCCATGACCGGTGACGGAACGAACGACGCACCCGCGCTTGCGCAGGCGGATGTCGGAGTCGCGATGAACACGGGAACCTCCGCAGCCAAGGAGGCCGGCAACATGGTCGACCTCGACTCGGACCCGACGAAGCTCATCGACATCGTCGGTATTGGCAAGCAGTTGCTGATCACCCGTGGTGCACTGACGACGTTCTCGATCGCGAACGATGTTGCGAAGTACTTCGCCATCATTCCGGCCATGTTCGTCGCAAGCTATCCGGGACTTCGGGCGCTGAACATCCTGTTCCTGCACACTCCCCAGTCCGCGATCCTCTCGGCCGTGGTCTTCAACGCGATCATCATCATCGCGCTGATCCCGCTGTCCCTGCGCGGCGTGCGGTATCGCCCGACGACCGTCTCCAAGATTCTCGGGCGCAACCTGTGGATCTACGGAGTCGGCGGCCTTATCGCGCCGTTCATCGGCATCAAGTTGATCGACCTCGTGATCTCGCTGATCCCCGGTTTCTAGAAGTACGACAAGAACAAGAAACGGAACTAAGAAAAATGAGTTCAGTCCGCGGCACAACCAGGCAGTACTGGGTCGCAATCAGGTCGATGATCATCTTCACGGTGGCCCTCGGCATCGTCTACCCGCTCGTCATCACGGCGATCGGCCTGCTCGCCCCATCCCAGGCGAACGGATCGCAGCTGAGCGTTGGCGGCAAGGTCGTCGGCTCGGCTCTCATAGGCCAGAGCTTCACCGACAAGAAGGGCAACGCTCTCCCCGAGTGGTTCCAGTCCCGCCCGTCCGCAGCCGGCAACGGATACGACGCTGGCGCGTCGAGCGGAAGCAACCAGGGCACGGAAAGCCCGACCCTGATCAAGGCAATCAAGGCACGTAAGGCCGCGATTGCCAAGAGCGACGGCGTCGACCCCGCCTCGATCCCGCCGGACGCGCTCACCGCGTCCGCGTCGGGGCTGGACCCCGACATCAGCCCGGCGTACGCGCTCGAGCAGATCAACCGGGTTGCGGGCGCGAGGAACCTGCCGGTTGCTGATGTCACCAAGCTCGTCAACTCGTTCATCACGGGACGCGAGCTGGGATACATCGGCGATCCGACAGTGAATGTTCTCGAGCTGAACATCGCCCTGTCCAAGCTGAAGGGTTAGGAAGCGTGAAGAAGGGGCGGCTCCGAGTATTGCTCGGGGCCGCCCCAGGGGTGGGCAAGACCTTCTCGATGCTCGAGGAGGGTGCGCGCCTGGGGCATGAGGGTAAGGATGTTGTCGTCGCCGTCGTGGAGACCCACGGTCGGGCGGCGACGGCCGCGCTTCTCGGGGGACTCGAGGTAGTTCCGCGGCGAGTTGTCACCCACCGGGGAGTCGAGCTCGCCGAGATGGACCTCGACGCGGTGATCGCCCGACACCCGGACATCGCGCTGGTTGACGAGCTCGCCCACACCAACGCGCCCGGATCGCAGAACGAGAAGCGCTGGCAGGATGTCGAGACGCTGCTGGACGCGGGGATCGACGTCATCTCGACGGTCAACGTGCAGCACATCGAGTCGCTGCGGGACGTCGTCGAGCAGATAACGGGAACGACACAGCGCGAGACCGTCCCCGACTCTGTGCTTCGCAAAGCGGATCAGATCGAGGTCATCGACCTCGCCCCGCAGTCGCTGCGTGATCGGCTCGCCGAGGGCCACGTCTATCCGGCCAATCGAATCGATGCGGCCCTCTCCAACTACTTCCGGCTGGGTAACCTCACCGCGCTGCGCGAGCTGGCCCTGCTTTGGCTCGCCGACGAGGTCGACACGGCGCTCAAGGCGTACCGCACCGAGAAGGGGATCGACAGCAAGTGGGAGGCCCGCGAGCGGGTCGTGGTCGCGCTCACCGGGGGCCCAGAGGGCGAGACGCTCATCCGCCGAGGCGCTCGAATCGCGGCCCGCTCTGCCGGCGGTGAGCTCATCGCGGTTCACATCACCAGCCAGGACGGGCTCAGCGATACCCACCCCGGTACCCTCGCGGCCCAGCGTGCCCTGGCCGAGAAGCTGGGTGGCACCTACCACCAGGTAATCGGCAACGACATCCCGCGCGCACTGGTTGACTTCGCAAAGGGACTCAATGCCACCCAGTTGGTGATTGGCGTGAGCCGTCGCAGCCGGCTGTCGGCCGCACTCACCGGGCCCGGAACCGCCTCGACGGTGATCCGTGAGTCCGGTGCGATCGACGTCCACATTGTCAACCACGCCGCCGCCGGCGGTCGGTTCGCCCTCCCTCGCGCGGGCGGCGCTCTCACCCTCAAGCGACGAATCATCGGCGCCATCGTGGCGCTGCTGGGTGGTCCCGTTGTCACCGCAGTTCTGCTGCTCGGCAGAAGCCCCGATTCACTCACCGCGGATGTGCTCGGCTTCCAGCTCCTCGTTGTTCTCGTCGCTCTGATCGGTGGAATCTGGCCGGCCCTGTTCGCCGCCGTGCTCTCCGGGCTCACCCTGGACTACGTCTTCGTCAAGCCGTACTACAGCCTCACGATCGCCGTGCCGCTGCACTTCCTGACGCTCGTTCTCTACGTGCTCAACGCGGCGCTGGTGAGTTACGTCGTTGACCAGGCGGCTCGCCGGTCCCGCGCCGCACAGCGGGCGCAAGCGGAATCGGAGTTGCTTGCAACGATTACCGGCAGCGTCTTCCGCGGTCAGGATGCGCTGCAGGCCCTGCTGGCTCGGACGAGGGAAGCCTTCTCGCTCACGAGCGTGCGCCTGATTTCGAAGACCGGCGAGGTGCTCGTCGCAGAGGGAGAACCCGCAGAGATCGATCACGTCGTGTCCATTCCGATCGACGACCGGGGCACCCTCGAGCTCCACGGCGCGGATCTGCAGGCCTCAGAACGACGGCTGCTCAGCGTCATCGCCGCGCAGATCGATGCCGCGCTCGAATACCGCGACCTCTCCGAAACGGCGAGCGAGGTGGGCCCGCTCGCGGAGGTCGATCGGGTGCGCAGTGCTCTCCTCGCGGCCGTTGGGCACGATCTGCGTCGACCGCTTGCGGCGGCGACTGCGGCCGTCACGGGCCTCCGCTCGCCGGGCATTGTCTGGTCCGACGGCGATCGGGATGAGCTTCTCGCGACCGCGCAGGAGAGTCTCGAGTCGCTGTCTGCGCTCGTGACCAACCTGCTGGACGTGACGCGTCTCCAGGCCGGAGCGCTCGCGGTATCCGCGCATCCTGTCGATGTCGCCGAGGTCGTGCTTCCGGCGCTCGACGAGCTCGGCCTCGGTCCGGCGGAGGTGGAGCTCGATCTCGCCCGAGATCTGCCACCCGTCGTTGCGGACGCCGGGCTCCTGCAGCGCGTCATCGTCAACCTGCTGGACAACGCGAAGCGGTTCTCGCCCCCGGACAAGACGGTGCGAGTCTCCGCGAGCACGTTTGCGGGCAACGTCGAGATTCGGATCGCCGATCAGGGCCCGGGTGTCGAAGAGGAGCGACGGCGCGACATCTTCGTCCCGTTTCAGCGCCTCGGCGACACCGACAACCTCACCGGGCTGGGCCTCGGCCTCGCGCTCTCCAAGGGATTCACCGAGGGGATGGGCGGCACGCTGGAGGCCGAAGAGACCCCCGGCGGCGGGCTGTCGATGGTGATCAGCCTGCCCGCCATTCGAAATCCGGATCAGGGATAGGGGAGAGATGCGAATTCTGATTGCGGACGATGATCCCCAGATCCTGCGCGCGCTCAGGGTGACCCTGCGTGCCCGCGGCTACGAGATCTTTACGGCAGACGATGGAGCCCAGGCGCTCGAAATGGCGGCGGAGAATCATCCCGATCTCGTGGTTCTGGACCTCGGGATGCCCAAACTCGACGGTGTCGAGGTGATTCAGGGACTCCGCGGCTGGACCCAGGTACCGATTCTGGTCGTGTCTGGCCGCACAGACGCGGCCGACAAGGTTGACGCTCTGGATGCCGGCGCGGACGACTACGTGACAAAGCCATTCGCGATCGATGAACTCCTCGCCCGAATCCGCGCGCTCACCCGTCGCGTCGTCGCGCCCGGCGATGAGCCCATCGTGGCGTTCGGGGACATCAGCGTCGACTTCTCCGCGAAGCAGGTGGTGCGCCGGCAGGACAAGCGGACCGAGAACGTGCGGCTGACGCCGACCGAGTGGCGGATCCTCGAGCTGCTCGTCCACAGCCCCGACAAGCTCGTGACGCGCGAGTCCCTCCTTACCCAGATCTGGGGGCCGCACCACACCAAAGACACGGGATATCTGCGTCTGTATTTCGCTCAGCTGAGGAAGAAGCTCGAGCCGGTGCCGTCCGAACCGCGATACCTGGTCACCGTTCTGGGTATGGGATACCGCTTCGTTCCCGACCCCGCATCAGAGTCGTGAGCAGTTCGTAAGTATTTGGCCAGCGGCCGTGCAGAGACTGTTAGGAATCTGAAAATCCCCTTTGGGCGGGCATAGAACTGATCTCATGAACGTGAATTCTGAGGCTGGCGCTTCGGCCGGCACAACATACGGCGCGAGGCGGTACCAATCCCTATGGGGCAGCTTTGAGGCAAATGATCCGGTGTCGGCTCGCCGATCCGGAATGAAGAGGTACCACCTCGAAGTCTTTGCGCCCGGAACAAATTCCGTCGAGCGTCAACAACTGCGGCGATTTCGCCAGTGGCGGGTGTGGGGTGCTCTCATCGCGCTCGCCTGCGACTTCATCATTGGGTCGACCTGGCACACCTGGCAGGCGCCGCTCCTCATCGCTGTCGTCTATCTGGCGGGCCTGATGATCGGACTCCGGTTGACGAGTCGAGTTCGGCGCGGAATCCGCAGCCTCAATGTCGGGACGATTCTGCTCGGCGGTTCCACCATTGTGGAAGGCGACATCGCGTTGCTCGAAAGCTGCCTCTCCGAGTTTGAGACTCTCGATCGGGCACGCAGCACCACCGCGATTGGTCCGGTCGAATACGAGGCCGAGTGGGCTCACCTGTACGCGCGGCTTGCCCCTGCGGCCTGATCGGCTCAGCCCTATCGACCGCAGGTCGGAAGCGGGAACTGATCGCGCTCGTGTTCGACGCGGTCGTCGGAGAGTCGCTCGGGATGAATCGCCCGATTCTGAACTTCGCGCAGCAGCGTGACTCCCCGACAGGGAATGGCGATCAGATCGCCTTCCATCAGGTCGACCGGGAGCTCCAATGCTCGGTGCACGGTCGCGTGCGGGGAGGCGGGGAAGAGGGTCGCCGACGTGGCGTGCGCTGTTGACGCGCGTCCGATCAGTCGAGCCTGGCTGCAGATTGCGTCGCAGCGATCGAGTTCGGCATCCACCCAGACGATGAGCTGATCGTTTTCGAAACTGACCGAGGTCACGCGGGTGACGACTACCGAGGCGAGCTTCGATTCGGATGGCCGCCCATTCGTACCGGGCACCACGGCCGCTGCTGTGTGAACGCAGGGCGTCCCACACCAGCCCACGAGAGTGACCAGCGACAGTCCCGCAATGGTGATGTCGGTCGGGCTCGTGGTGGTGAACTCGGGCCAGCTGTCGCGATCGAGAGGATCGGGGAGGGTTCGACGGAGGGACGGAAGGATGTGGGTCAGCGTCATGACAGGGCCGACCCGTGAGATAAGTGGTTCACACCCCTAGGTCTACCCGCGAGCTATTGGCGCGGTGCGATTCCTAACAATGTCCCCACGCCACGAACGGCGATTCTTACGGAACCCTAGCTCCGCTTCTCCTCGATGAGCTCGAGGAGAAAGGATGGCAGCCGCCCGACGCCGAAGTCGTAGAACCGTGCCCACGCGGGAACGATCGAGATTCGTGCCATCTGGTCGTAGAGCTTCGCAACCTCTGTCTCGAATCCCGCGGACTGCTCCCCACCGAGAGACTTGCGTGCTGCGGCGAGGTACTCCGGCGGGATCCCCTCGACGATCTCTACCGTTGCCCGGCCCCGGATAAGGAGCGACCTGGCCTCGCTGGGCGTGCTCCCCACGTCGATCGTCAGCGCGACCTCCGGGCGGGATCTCAACGCCCGCACCTTGGGGGAGGTCACGGCCGTGCAGATGACAATCTCGGTGCCATTCCAGAGAAAGCCGATAGGAATGACCCTGGGTAGTCCGTCGTGCCCGTTGTACGCGAGGCGCAGCAACGTCGCATTCTCGAGGAGGTCCTGGGCGCCTTCCTGGTGTAATTCATTTGCCAACTCGTCCATGTGCACGGATTCGCCCTCCGTACTCAGTCCATCGAGTGATCAACGGCCTGTCAATGGTTCGCAGCAGGCCATTCCCATCGCACAGGTTAGCCCGATGTTTCCTCGAGCCCCGCCTCGATCATCCGAGCAGCGGTTGCTTCGAGAAGACCCGCCATCTCGTCAATCTGGGGTTTCGTGGCCCCGCCGGCCGCCTGCATGATCGCCGCACGAAAGCTGACGTTGATGCGCTGCATTACGGTGTCGCCGGCGGGTGTGAGCTGAAGAGTGAGGCTCCGTCGGTCGGTGGCGTGGGGTGTGCGTAGCAGCAAACCGGAGTCGACGAGTCGGTCCGTGAGAGCGGTTACGGCCCCCGTGGTGAGCCCAAGCGCTGCGGCGAGCTGCTTGGGGGTGACGGAGCGCCCCTCGGAAATCCGAGCCAGCGCGCGCAACTCCGTTGTGCCAATCCGTTCCTGGGATGCGATCTCGCCACGGAGCACCTCAATTGCGCGTAGGAGAGTGACCGCCGCGGTGGGAAGGTCCATCGCATCGCCCGTCGTCTGGTGTGGCGGGGCTGCGCGCGCGGATGTGATTTTCGCCATCGGATATGGTCCTCAACAATTTGGCCGGGGTAGAAGTACCTGTTTACTCAAGCATCACTATACATGAGTAGTCCAAATCAAAAGAATCACAGTACAAATAAAACTTGACAATCAAGATACTTGATATAGATTATGCATAGTGATTGAACGAACGAACCGACTGAATACCCGAGACGCGGTTCGGACCCGAAAGCAAGGAGAGACGAGAAGCCCCGAAATGTTCCCGCCGATCGCAGAGGAGTGCTTCCCTAAGCCTCTTCGCGGTCGGCGGGCCCATCCCAACCGAGACGATTGGTTGGACTGGACTGGGCCGGCGAATTGATTGCCAAAGGCGACTCCAACCCGACTGACGACCAGACGCCAATGACGCGTCGGCCGTTCAGGGCGTCGCATTCCTGTGGGTGATCTTCGCCGGCCTTCCATCCGCTTCGTATGTGAGCCCGATCACATAAGACAAGACGGGCGGTCGCGATGAACTCGCGGCCGCCCGTCTTGTTTGTCTCCGGTTGGGATTTCAACGAGCGACGAACTCGTGCTCGAATTCGGTGCCGCCCGCCGGGAGGGTAGCAACCAGGTTGCCCAGCCAGTTGTAATCGTCGCGAACTGGGAAGTCGACGCGATAATGGTCGCCGCGACTCTCGGTACGTAACAACGCTGAAGAGACAATGCCGGATGCGAGCAGGGTGGCTCGCGCAACAGCTGATCTCGAGCGACCGGCCCGTCGGATCTCGTTGCGCAGTTCGGAGACCTGATGGGTCGCTTCTTCCAGGTCGCCCGCCGATCGCAGGATCCCGCAGGAGAAATCGAGAGTGCTTCTTACTCGATCTGTCCAGGCGCGTTCGAGCTCGTCCGGCTTGAAGGAAAGCAGTTCTGGCAAAGCCCAGGACTCCGTTGACGCCCAAGGCCTGTTCGTCGTCGCCCACTTGTGAGCAGCTCGTCCGACAACCGGTCCGAGCGCGACGACCTCGCTTCCGCCACTGCCGGCGATGCGGTGAGCGCCGTGCGAGCCCGCAGCCGCCTCACCCACCGCGAACAACCCCGGGACGCTCGTCGCTCCGTCGTCGGTCGTCCGGATGCCGCCCATGAAGTAGTGCTGGGCGGGCATCACTTCGAGCAACGGCGCGCCAGTTGCAATGATCGAACGGCCGACCTTCGGATAGCGTGCGAGAGATTCCTCACTGACCGGGCTGAGGTCGTAAATCACCGCACCCGAGGGCGTGCCACGACCCTCGCGTACCTCGCGCACCATGGCCCTGCTCACGACATCCTTGTTCGGCATGGGCCCGCCGCCGAGGAATTCTTCGCCGCGCGCATTCAGCAGCCGGGCGCCCTCGCTCATCAGCGTGGTGGGTACGCTTCGCCCGCGCGCCGCTTCGGGGTTCTGCAGTACAAAGGGTTCAAACGAGATGAACTCAAGGTCCATGAGCGCGGCGCCCGCCTCGGCGGCCATGACATAACCGTTGCCTCGGCTTCCGGGCTGGTTGGTGGACTTCGCGAAGAGCTGGCCACCCCCACCCGTAGCGACAACGACAGCCGACGCAGAGATCGCAATCCACTCAGCCGCGCGCCTGCCATACGCGGTGACCCCCGTGACCGCCCCATCCGCGACGCGCAGATCAACGAGCCAGCCCTCAGCGACGACCGTGACCGTGTCGGCAAAACGATCGTGCAGAAGTGCAAGCAGCATCTCGCTGATGTCGTCGCCCACCATGTTCTGGGTGAACACTGCCCTGGTCCAGCTGCTCCCCGCCGCCCTTCGCCTCGCGAATCCTGCTCCGTCCCGGACGAAAGGCACCCCAAGCGCGCCGAGTCTCAGTAGTTCGTCCCCGACGGTCTCGGCGATTCGCGCGGTCATTGCGGGGTTGTTCACGTACTGGCCCGCACGGAACATGTCGTCGAAGAGTCGCTCGGCGGTGTCTTCTGCGCTCACCCCGAAAGCGGCGTTGATGCTGCTGATCTGGTGCGAAGCACCCGGCGAGCCCGCCAGCAGGACGACCCGCGAGCCCGCCTCCGCGGCGGCAACGGTCGCCATCAAGCCACCCACGCCGCCCCCGGCCACGACGACGTCTGCTGTGAGCTCTTCCATGATTAGTCGGGTCCGGTTCCCGCGAAGAGTCGTCCGAGGGTTCGAAGGTCTTTCAGGCTCTCGAGGTCCGCGATCAGGTCCAGTGCTCGGGATGCGTCGGAGTCGGGCAGGACTCCCGCGACGACGCCGCGGAACTTCTCGGCAAGTTCATCCCAAGTAGGCGGATCGTCTGGATTGCCGCGCGGGTCTGAGAGGGTCGATTCGAACGAGCGTCCATCCTTCGCGATGATCCGAACGCGGGCCGGCCAGTGCGGTGGGTGGAACTCGTTGAGGTCATCACCTGGGGAAAGGGTGACGCGTGCAATCAGCGGAACGAGTGACGGATCTGCCCGTCGTTCCTCGGTCATCTGTGTCTGCCCGACCGTGCCGTCCCGAATTCCCACGGCGACGACATACTGCAGGTCGTGGGTGATCAGCTCGTTGTGGTCGACGACGGGCACCATCTCCATGGGGAGCCACACGTGGACGGCGTCAACGTCGGACTCGCGCAGGTCGTTGTCTCCCATCAGGGCATAGACGATCTCCAGCGGCGCATGGATGGCGCGGCAGCAATTGAAGAATTTGAAACCGGTGCCCTGGATCTCGAATCGAGAACCCAGATCGGCGGTCAACAACTCCGGCCTCCCGACATCCGTGAAGACCTGGAAGATGTTGTACCGGCCGTCGAGCGACTGATCGGGACCGCGATATCCGATCTCGATCAGCTCCGCCGCAGTCACCGCGGACCGAGCCGCGATCCCGCTTTGGAGTGATTTCGTGTAGTGAGCGGGCTCCGTGCGCCAAGTCAGTAGTCCGCTCGCTTGGACTGCCGCGAGCCCGAGTGCCTCCGCGAGCTGGTGCGCGTCGAGGTCCAGAAGTCGTGCGACGCCGGCCGTGGCGCCAAAGACGCCCGAGAGCGCTGTCGGGTGGTACCCGCGATCGGTCTGTCCGGTGTCGCCGAGGGCGAGGCTCACTCGGCAACCGACGTCATAGGCGGCGGCCAGTGCGGTGATCCAGTCGCGGCCCGAACGGGCTCGGGACTCTCCGACTGCGAAGAGCGCTGGCACGAATACGCTGCTCGCGTGCAGGTTGGCCGTGGGGTGAACATCGTCAAGTTCAAGATCGGCGGCGAGCGTTCCGTTGGCGAGCGCGGCTTCCGAGGGCGATGTCTGAAAGCCCGACCCAAAAACCGTGGCGTCAGCGATTGGACTGACACTCACCGTGCGCGTTGCGTACGAGATCATTGTCTGTGCCGCGGGATTGCGGCTGGCACCGACCGCGACACCCAGAAGGTCCATCGTCAGCGCCTTGGCGGAGTCGACTGCCCCTTGTGGGAGTCCGTTAAAGGATGTTCCGCTCGCGTACTCCGACAGTTCGCTTGTTCGATTCATCGCGCGGTCACGCCCTCAGCAATGCCTCGGGCCACGGAGCATCCGAGCCAGGCGGCAGGGGGATGCGGAGGCTGCGAAGACTCATGGCAAGACTGCGGTAATAGCCCACCAGGTAGATCACTTCCACGATTTGGACGTGGCCGACTACCGACGTCGCCGACTCAAACAGGTCGGAATCGATGTCGCCCCTCGCGATCAATGACAGCGTCAGCTCCGCGACGCAGGATTCCTCTGCACTGAAGGTGGTTGCCACGGATCCGTGGATGAGGGCCTCGATCTCGGGTTCGGTCAGTCCTGCGGCGCGGCCGACGTCAACATGGGCGATCCACTCAAAGTTACTTCGCTCGTGGTGCGCCATGAGGAGGATTGCGATCTCACGCTGACGTTCGCTGAGGGTGCTGTGATATCTGATCGCCGCGCCGGTGGACTGCATCGCGGCGCCAAGTGTTGGACTGAACAGCATGGGGTTGAAGGGCCCGTGGAGTCGGCCCTCATCGTCGAACAGCGGTGAGATCCTCTTCACGGATGCCCGCGGCCCGGTCGTGATCGCGAGATACACGGCCCGCTGCTCATCCGTCAACTCGTCCGGTCGATACCAGTGCAAGCGGCCCTGCATGCCCTCGTCACTCATTCGGTTCACGTCCCTCTCGACTCTTTCGCAACTCGTCCTGCCCGTCGGTCACCACGCGGTCCAGCCCCCGTCGACGAGCAGAATGTGCCCGTTCACGAGCGAGGCGCGTGGCGAAATCAGGAAGGCGATCGAGGCAACCACCTCGTCGAGTGTGCCGAGTCGGCCGCGCGGGATCCGGCTGAGTACGTCGGCGTAGAAGTCCCTGTTCTCGAACATCTTCTCGGTCATCGGAGTCTCAACGAAGGTGGGCGCGACGGCGTTGACAGTAACACCGTACGGTGCCCATTCGACAGCCAGCGCCCGAGTCATCCCATCGATCGCCGCCTTACTTGTGCAGTAGGCGGCCCTCCCCGGGTAGCCGACGGTACCCATCTGTGACGAGACGGCGATGATCCTGCCCTCACCATGCTTGACCAAGACCTCGCCAACGGCCTGGGATACGAGGAAGGTTCCGCGGACGACAGTCGCCATGAGTTCGTCGAAGTCCTCGATCGCGTACCCAATAGTTGGCCCGGGGCGGTTGAACCCCGCCGAATTGACGCAGCCCCAGAGCGGCGCGAACGAGTCCGCGTCGGCAACGGTTTTCCGGACCGCCGCGGCATCGGTGACGTCCGCCGGACAGACCCGCGCGTGGCCGCCCGCACGTTCGACCTCGGCCGCAACGGCCTCGAGGCGGGGCTGTGAGCGACCGACGAGTGAGACCGTCGCGCCCAGGCCGGCAAGTTCGTATGCGGTGGCCTCGCCGATGCCGCTACCCCCGCCGGTAATGATTACATGACGATCCGCCAATATTTTCTCGGTCACCTTGGCACCGCCTTTCCGGCGAGAGCACCGCGCGGAGGGGCCGTGGTGCCCCTGATTATCAACGGGCAGTCGAAGACGGTGTGTCGTGGCGGAAGGTCAGGGTTCGCGATTCGACTCTCGAGAAGGTCCACCGCCCTCGCGGCCATCTCCTGAAATTGCTGCTTCACGGTAGTGAGGTTGTACGACTCCCATGAGGACTCCCGGACATCGTCATACCCAATGACGGATAGCTCGCCGGGGACGGATATCCCCAGGGACCGCGCAGCATTGACGACGGCGAAAGCGGTGAGGTCGTTGTGGCAAAAAATCGCGGTCGGGGGTTTGTCCAACGACAGCAAGTCAATCGCTGCACAGAATGCCTCGGGGTACGAGAAGTTCGTTGACCGAACGAGATCGAGTCGAAGGGGGACGCCGAGTTCCGCCAGTCGTTGCTCGAATCCCTGCGATCGCTGGCGGGTTGTGCTGGCCCGCGCGTCACCGGCTACCATGCCGATGCGCCGATGACCGAGCTCTACGAGATGGTCGAGAGCCGCCGCCGTCCCCGAGAGATTGTCGCCCTCGACCGCATCACAGTGTCCTACTACTACGCGATTGACGAGGACCAGCGGAAAGCGTCGCTCCATTAACTCGCGCACGGCCACCGAGTCACTGGTCGCAGTGGTGAAGATGATGCCGTCAACCCGCTGTTCCACCAGGAGTCGTGCCGCTTCCTCCTCCTCCGAGTTGCTCGCGGCGTTCTGCAACAGCATGTGGCGGCCCTGGTCGGCGAGTCGATTTCCGATTGCCTCGAGAAGCTGCGGGTAGAAGGGATTGGTGATGTCCGCGACGACCACCCCGATCATCCCGCTGCGGCTTGTTACCAGACCCCTGGCAACCAGGTTGGGTGAGTAGCCCAGTCGGCTCGCGATGCTCTCGACCTTCTTTCGTGTCGCCTCCGAGACCGAGCCACCGCTCAGGGCACGCGAAACCGTTGCCTGCGATACCCCGGCGGCCTGGGCGACGTCGACGCTCGTCGGCCGCCTACTCCTGTTGCTCTCCGATGCTGGTTGCATGGTTGAGGGTACCTTTCTCGTGCAACGATGAGGATCGCGGTTGCGGTCGCGCGCGCCCTACCTGCTACCGGTGGTCGCGAACTGGTGGTCGGACCACGGCAGTGAGTCACCGCGATATTTTGCTACCCGAACGTCGCCCGACCGTGCGTGACCTTCGAACAACTCCACCCGGGCGGCGCGTCCGCACAATTCGCCGAAGAATGCACTGGACTCGGGGTTGGTTACCTCTTGGTATGTGACCGTTTTGAGGTACTTTCCAACCCAGAGACCCCCGGTATAGCGAGAGGCGCCTCGGGTGGGAAGGACGTGATTTGTACCGATCACTTTGTCCCCGTACGAGACACATGTTCCCTCGCCGAGAAACAGGGCCCCGAAGTTCACCATCTTGTCGAGGGCGTCGCGGGGATGTTCGGTAAGAACCTCGACATGCTCGAAGGCACGCGAGTTGGCAAAGTCATAGGCCTCATCGAGACTTCCGACAACGTGGACCTCGCCGAAGTCACGCCAGGCGGGACCAGCCAAGTCGTTCGTCGGCATACCGGGAAGGATCTCGTCGATGAATGCCATGGTCTTCGTTGCGACGGACTCGCTCGTGGTGACCAGCACGGCCGGTGACTCTGGCCCGTGCTCGGCCTGTGAGAGGAGGTCGACCGCGACGATGAACGGGTCCGCGTGGTCGTCTGCGATGACCATGATCTCTGTCGGACCGGCGAAAAGGTCGATGCCAACCTCACCGAACAGCTGCTTCTTGGCATCGGCAACGTACGCGTTGCCCGGTCCGGCAATAAGGTCGACGCGACCGATTGTCTCCGTGCCAACAGCGAGGGCTGCGATCGCCTGAACGCCACCCATGATGTAGATCTCGTCTGCGCCGGCGAGGTGCATTGCCGCGATTGTTGCCGCAGGGATCTCGCCGCGAATGGGCGGCGTGCAGGCGGCGATCCGCTTAACGCCCGCCGTTCGTGCGGTGATGATCGTCATGTGGGCGGACGCCGTGAGTGGATATTTGCCGCCGGGCACGTAGGCTCCAACGGACTCAATCGGCACGTTCTTCTGCCCAAGGAACACCCCGGGCATGGTCTCTATCTCAAAATCCTGCACCGACGCGAGCTGGTGTTCCGCGAAGTTGCGGACCTGGGCCTGAACGAAGGTAATGTCCTCGATCACCTGTGCGGGCACCGTCGCGACTATCCGGTCGATCTCCTCGGGAGAAAGTCGGAAGGACTCGGGACTCCACTTGTCGAATCGTTCGGAGTAACTTCGCAGCGCCGCGTCTCCACCGGCGCGGACCGCACCGATCACCTCCGCCACGGTGGCCGCGACTGCGGCATCCGCGATCTCGGATCTCTTCTCTTCCCCACGGTCTTTAAGGGTTTTCATACTGCTCCACTTCTTGGGAATGTTTTGCATTCGCTTCGGGCGTGGTACCGGCGAGTCGCCGGGCCACCATCATTTGGGTTAGTCCTGTGGCGGTCTGAGGATCCGCAGGGCTGATCGTGATCCGGACATCAACAGCCCGAGATCCGTACCGACCGACACGTAGGTGACGCCGGCGTCGATGAGGTCCCTGAGAACCGAGGGATCGGATGCGACACCCCCGATACCGACGTGCACCCCGGCCTTCTTCGAGGCTGTGAGAATGCGGTCGTACGCCGCCCGCATCAGGGGGTGCCCGTACTCTCCTGGCACTCCTAGCGCGGTGCTCAGGTCGTTCGCCCCGATGAAGATCATGTCGATCCCTGGTACGGCGACGAACTCATCGACCGCTTCGAGCGCTTCGAGGGTCTCGATCATCGGCGCGACCGCGGTCACGGAGTTGAGGAGGCGGTTCGCCTCGGCGACAGGGAGACTGCGGTAGCGCAGTTGCGGCGCGGACGAAGACACCGATCTCGCGCCAAGTGGCGGAAGCTTGGCGGCTCGCACCACGTCGCGCACCTGGCTCGCTGTCGTCAGCTGGGGCACGATGATTCCCATTGCGCCGCCGTCGAGCACTCGTGCGATGACGTCCTCCGCAGCGTTGGGAACGCGGACGAATGCGCCGACGCCGGCGGCGAGGGCAGTTACGCAGATCTGCCCTGCCTCCGACAGGCTCATGTTTGAGTGCTCGAGGTCGAGGTAGAGGCTGTCGAAGCCCGAGGCCGCCGCAATGGGCACGATGTCGACCGTGTTGACGAGGCGCACACTGAGTACGGCTACCCATTCGCCGTTGTTCATCCGGTCGAGTACGGCGTTCGGAATGACGGGATCGTCCCCTGATGCCTCTACCTTGTTGGCGCTCATCGTCGTGTGCCTCTGCGGTCATTCGCAGCAATCTTGCTGCATACGTATACACAACCATCAGCGTCAACTTTTTGTCAACCTCGAAGGCCCTCGACGACTTTTATGCCCGGAGCGCATTTATGGCTGCCAGTGCCTTCGATAGTTCACGATCCGCCGTGGGGCCCGGAACTACAGGGTTCCTTCGCCGAATGACGTCCGGGTGATGGCCACGGTTTGCGCCGGCTTCCGGCGACGAAGTGTCCTTGCCATGGAGCCAATTTCGGGTTTCGTGCATTGACAAGGTCGCACGAGCCTGTTTATGTATACGTATGCAGAGCGGCTGGCAATACGGGCCGTGCTGCTTCGCTCCAATGGTTTGCTGATAGGACACCGCAGTCCGCCCAACGAGGAACCCGCCAATGACAATGTCGCCGAAGACCTTGCATTACGTCGCCAGGCGACGGGCGTTGCCCCTGCGTTCGGCGACCAGCGCAGCAAATCGTCGCGGTCTCAACGGTTGCTGCCACCGGAACCCGTTCACTCCGCCCCTCCCGATCGACAGTCCACCGTCGGCGGAATGCGCGTCCCGCGCATACCGCCGTGCCCGATCATGGCGAACCGCTTTTTCGCACTCCAGGCGAGGTCCGCACGCCGGGTTCTTCACTCAACCCTGTACACATTCGAATTAAGGACTAATCATGCACAGAACATCCAGTCAGGGCGGAGCTCGAAAGGCCATCGCCATCGCGGCCGCGGCCGTCACTGTCGCAATAGCGCTGGGCGGCTGCTCAGCCAGCGGCGCCAGCACAGCGACGAGCACCCCGTCGGGCCCGAGCAAGTTGATCTTCTCTCCTAACACTGCGCCAACGACGTTGGATATCGACACCGTCGATGACCGCAGTACGACCGCGCTGCTCGCGCCAGACGTCTACGAAGGCCTAACGCACGAGACCTATGACAAGAGTGGCAAGCTGGAATGGGTGCCGTCGCTCGCGACAAAGTGGAAGCAGATCGCGCCGGACCAATGGAGGTTCACGATTCGTCCAGGCGTGAAGTTCGACGACGGTCACAAACTCACGGCCAAGGATGTCGTGTACAGCATCAACCGTCGACTGCTTCCGAGCAGCGCGGCAACCGTCACACTGGCAAAGATCGTGAAGGCGGTGCAGGTCAACACGATGGAGGTCGACGTGTACTCGAACGGTCCCGACCTGTACGTATACCGCGCGGTTTACGCGATTCCGATCACGCCGTACAACTGGGGCACGACTAACAAGGCTGCTGCTGCGGTAACGGCGGATGGCACCGGGCCGTACACACTCGCGTCGTACGGTTCCGGCGGCGACACCGCGGTGTTGAAGAAGAACCCGAATTACTGGGGAACACCCGCAAAGATCGACGAGGTCGACATGAATGTCATTCCCGATGCCGCCTCGGCACTTTCGGCGCTTCAGACCGGTGAGACGAATGTCGTGCTCAACCTGACACCGGACCTCGCGGCCACGGCACCGGCAACCCTTCATACGGACAGCGTTCAGCCGTTTCTCGGACGGATCGGTGCGTCGAACCCGGTGTTCAACAACGTCAAGGTTCGGCAAGCGCTCAATATGGCGATCGACCAGAAGAGCCTCATCAAGAACATTTTCCTTGGCAAGGCTTCGGCTGCGCACGGTCAGATTGCTCCCTCAACGGCGCTCGGATTCAACCCGAACGTCAAGGACTTCCCGTACAACCCCAGCGATGCGAAAAAGCTGATTTCGCAAGCTGGCGCTACCGGGGCCACCCTCAACCTGATGTGTTCAAAGGACCGCTACGGGACCGCGGGGTCGGACCTCTGCCAGGCGATCGCGGAAATGTGGAACAAGGTGGGGCTGAAGGTCAACCTCGAGTATCCGCCGGCCGCCCAGTGGCTGTCCAACGGACTCTATGCGTCACAGAACAAAGTGACGCCCCCCGACGTATTCATCGTCGGATCGGGAACCAACGACTTCGACGCGAGCACCACGCTGCTGTCCTGGCTCACCTGCGGGGTGGCAAAGAACGTGTACTGCAACCCCTCCCTTCAAAATCAGATCACCCAGGCTTCGCAGATGACCAACAGTGCAGCTCGGGAAAAAGCACTCGAGGCTGCGGCGGTCAGCGTTGACACGAATGTTCCGTTCGTGTGGCTCCCGCTGCCGCAGAACATCTGGGGCGTCAGCAAGAACGTCAAGGGCGTCATGTACCCCATTGCCGAGGACGTGCGCTGGGCGGACTGGAGCATCACCAACTAGTTCCACTTGCTGAACCACCACGACGCGAAGACCATGACGCCGCCAGAACGAGAAACGTGAGTAACGAATGCTAGCCAGACATTTCGCCCGGCGTCTGTTGCATTCCCTCGGCGTACTCGTTGCCGTCATGGTCTTCGTGTTCTTGCTTTTCTTCGCCCTGGGCGACCCGACCACCCACATCCTAGGAAGTGATGCAACCGATGCTCAGCGTGCGGCATTCAGCCACTCGAGAGGATTCGATGCACCGATATACGTTCAATTCGGGCGCTTTGCGCTTGGGGTACTCAGCCTCAACTTCGGGACTTCGTACTCGTCGGGTCAGCCCGCGATTAACGATGTGCTCATTGCCTTCCCGAACACGCTGATTCTTGCGACTGCTGCATTCCTGATCGCAATCGTCGGCGGCATCCTTCTGGGCAGCCTCGCCGCGTTCAACGAGAACCGCATCATCGACCGCATTGTGGTCATCTTCGGAACGGCAATTTCGTCGATTGCGGAGTTCTGGACCGGGCTTCTGCTGATCGTGATCGTCGCCGTCACCTGGCGCCTGTTGCCCACTGCGGGATTCGGGATCGGACCTCCCCTCGTTCTTCCTGCCATCACGATGGCGCTCGCCCCGATGGGACGGCTCGCGTTCGTGATTCGCACGAATGCCATCGTCGTGCTGTCCTCACCACACATTTCACCCGCGCGAGCGCGCGGTCTCACTTCCCGAGCGGTGTTCGTGCGTCACGTCCTTCGCAATGCGGCCCCACCGAGCGTCGCGATCGCTGGCGTCGAACTGACGCGCATGGTCGTCGGCGGATCCGTCGTGGTCGAGTCGGTCTTCGCGTGGCCCGGCATTGGGCGGCTCCTCGTTTCGGCGATGACGAAGTACGACCTGCCCGTGGTCAGCGCGGCGATGTTCGTGGGCGCCGTGTTCGTGCTTGTCCTTAATCTGATTCTCGACTTTGTATATGTGGCTCTCGATCGGCGGGTGAGGTACGAATGAGTGAACGCGACGAATTCGGCGATGCACATCTCGCCGACGCAGACTTCTCCGCTCCGGATCTCGCTCCGGGCGAGATCGGCAATGCCGCCAGCTCGAGTTCCGGGCGCTCTGTCGCGCGCGCATTCCTCCGCGATCCTGTCGGGGTGGCCGCGGCGGTGATCTTTGTCCTCATCCTGCTATACGCGATTCTCGTGCCGCTCCTGGTACCAGCAGGCGCTGGCATCGTTAACATCACCAGTCGGCTGAAGGGACCCTCACTGTTTGGTGGTGGCGGTCACTCGTTGCTCGGGACGGATCACCTCGGTCGGCCGCTCGGACTGACGGTCGCCGAGGGATTGCGAACGTCGCTCGAGGTTGGTCTGGCCGTGGTCGTCATCACCGCGTGCGTTGGCTGGCTCCTCGGTGCGGTCGGTGCGTACATCGGCGGTCGCGTAGATAGCCTCGTCGGGCGGTTGATGGACACCATGAACGTCTTCCCCGGACTGCTGCTCGCTCTTGCGATTGTGAGCGCACTCGGCGGCGGAGAACTGACTATCATCCTCGTGTTGAGCATCGAGGGGATAGTGATCTTCGGTCGTCTCGGGCGGTCGATTACGTTGACGAGCAAACACGCGGAATATGTCCTTGCGGCGAAGGCCTTTGGGGCCAGTCCGATTCGCATTCTCCTCGGTCATCTGCGCCTGACCAGCGCCGCCGCGGTCATCGCGCTCGCCCTCGTGCAGCTGCCACAGGTCGTTTTGCTCGAGGCGAGCCTTAGCTACGTTGGATTTGGGATCCAACCCCCGAATACGTCGATCGGGTTGATCGTGGCCGAGGAACAGGACTTCATTTCCATTCAGGCCTGGCCGGTGTTGTTCGCCGGCGGATGTCTTGCTCTCACCTGCGTGAGCCTGGCTCTCATTGGGCTTTCCGTGCGAAGGGCGTTGCGGTCATGAGCGTCGTTGCGGCAGCCACCGAGGTGATGCGGGTCCGTGACCTGGTCGTCGAGTATTCCAGCCGGGACGGACCGCTTCGGGCGGTCGACGGCGCGTCCTTTGAGTTGGCCGCCGGCGAGACCCTCGGCATTGTGGGCGAGTCGGGCTCAGGGAAGACAACCCTTGCCATGGCCCTGATGGGTCTGGCAGAGGCATCCGGGGCGAAGGTTCGGTCGGGCAGCGTCACGTTCGACGGGGTCGACATGCTTGCCCTCCCGTCCCGCAGGCGACGCGGACTGCGGGGCAAGGTCGTCGCGATGTCCTTCCAGGATCCGATGACCTCTTTCAACCCCGTGTGGACCGTCGGAAGCCAGTTGATGGAGACCATTCGCGCTCATGACCGGCAGGCGACACGAGCCGAGGCCCTCGATCGCGCCCGAAACCTCCTCGAGCGAGTGGGTGTGCCCGCGGAGCATGTCGGGCTGCTGCCCGAGCAGCTCTCTGGCGGAATGCTCCAGCGAGCGATGATCGCGGTGGCCATCGCGAATCAACCCCGCGTGATCATTGCCGATGAGCCGGTCACCGCGCTCGATGTGACGGTGCAGGCGCAGATCCTTCAGTTGTTTCGGGAGCTTCTCGCCTCGACCGGGGCCGGCCTCATCATCGTGACGCACGACTTTGGCGTCGTCGCTGAACTCGTTGACCGGGTACTCGTCATGTACGCGGGAAAGACTGTCGAGCTCGCCGACGTTAACTCGATATTTCACACTCCGCATCATCCGTACACTGCGGCGCTCCTGCGAAGCCGGCCGAAACTCGAGGTGACGATTGGGAGGAGCCGGCTCGCCGCGATTCCTGGTGCGCCGGCCGGTCCCGGCGAGGTTTCCGCAGGGTGCCCCTTCCGCTCGCGTTGCCAAATCAGCCACGGTCGCGATATCTGCGCGACAGACGATCCTCCTCTAGTGGAAGTGGGCAAAGGGCAGCTGAGCGCCTGTCATTTTTGGAAGGAAGTAACGCCGTGACGGTGAAGGGCCAGGAAGAGTTAGCGCTCGACGTCGAGGACCTAAAGGTACATTTTTCCCATACCGGTCCCGGCAAGCGCGACGCGCCACCCGTGCGCGCCGTAGATGGCGTGAGCCTGTCGCTCGGTAGGGGTGAGACCCTTGCGCTGGTTGGCGAATCCGGATCGGGCAAGTCGACCGTGGCGCGCGCGATCATGGGGCTGGTCCCGCGCACGAGCGGCTCGATTACTTTCCAGGGCGAGCGACTGGGCGACGGACATAGGAGTCCGCTCCAGCGCCACGGGCTGCAGATGGTGTTCCAGAACGCCAGGGGATCGCTCAATCCACGCATGCGAGTCGCGGACTGCATTACCGAGCCGATGCGCATTAATCACATATCGTCTGCCCAACGCGCGACCCGGCTGGACGAGCTCCTGGACATGGTTGGGCTCTCGCGCCGCCAGGCCGAGCGGTTCCCTCAGGAGCTCTCCGGCGGCCAGCAACAACGAGTTGGCATCGCGAGATCGCTCGCACTGGCGCCCTCAGTTCTCATTCTCGACGAACCTGTGTCCGCTCTCGACGTTTCCGTGCAGGCACAGATCCTCAACCTTCTTGCCGATCTGCAGGACGAACTCGGACTCTCGTACCTGTTCATCTCGCACGACCTCGCCGTGGTCGCCGCGCTCTCCGATCGAGTCAGCGTGATGTTTCTCGGGCGGGTCGTCGAGACGGGGACCACAGAGCAAATCATCCGTCACGCGGTCCACCCATATACGCAGGCACTGAATTCGGCGGTGCCGATTGAAGACCCAGCTCTGCGCGGTCGGGGTACGCGGATTGTGCTCACCGGCGACCTGCCGAGCCCGTCCAACCCGCCGAGCGGGTGCACCTTCCACACGCGCTGCTGGCGGGCCGAGTCAGAGTGTCCGCTCCGCGTGCCCGCTCTCGTTCCGTGGGGCGACAGCGATCACCTGCACGCATGCCTCTTTCCGTCCGAGTCGATCCCGGTCGGAGCTGGCTCCAAGGTCGGTCTCGAGCTCGGGGCGACCGTCACGACTGGTCCGAAATCATGACCACGATGCCGGCGGCGGAGGGCGCGACGGAGATGCTCGCTCGCTATATTCGGGCGGCCCGATTCTCCGATCTTCCCGACTCCGTTGTCGACTACACCAAGCGCGTGATTCTCGACACGCTGGGATGCATGGTGTTGGGCAGCACGATGGACCCCGGCCAGGTGATGCGGTACTACGCTTCCGCGCAGGGCGGCGCACCAGACGCGACCGTCATCGGTGGGCGAACGCGGCTTCCTGCCCCACTCGCTGCACTGGTGAACGGCACATCCGGCCACGCCGATGAGCTGGATGCGGTCCATCGCACGCACGGTCATCACGCCGTTGTCGCGGTGTCGGCCGCGCTCGCCGCCGCGGAGTCAGTGAATGCGACTGGCCGCGACTTCGTGACCGCGGTCGCTCTGTCCTTCGATGTCGGAACTCGGTTGCTCACCGCGGTGGGGGGAAGGGAGGCGCTGCAGGCGGCCTACCACACCCATTCGAGCGCACCTTTTGCCATTGGTGCCGCAGCCGCGGCGAGTCGACTGCTGGAGCTGGAACTCGATCAGACCCGATACGCGCTCGCGCTCGCGGCGTACAACGTCTTTTCGCCCATGGCATTCATGGACGAGCGGCACCACATGACCAAGGCGATGACTCATGGCCAGGCCGCCTTTGCTGGGGTCACCGGGGCAAAGCTGGCATCGTTCGGCTTCGAATCCAGCGATCGAATCCTCGAGGCTCGCGACGGTCTCTTCGAGGCGTGGGCTACCCCGCGGTCGAATCCGGCGGTCCTGTTCGATGGGCTTGGCAGTCGGTTCGCGGTTGTCGACACCGCGTTCAAGGTGTTTTCGGCCGGGTATCCAATTCATGCACCGCTGGCCGGAGCCCTCTCCCTTCTCGAGTCAAATACTGTCGACCTCTCGGCAATTGATCGAGTTCTGGTCGGGATGAGCACTCGAAACGCCGCGATCGTCGACGAGCGTGACATGCCAAGCATCACTCTTCAGGACATGATGAGCGTGGGAATGGTGTTCGGGCGACTCGGATTTGGCGAGGCCCACGATCCGGCATCGCTTGACGCCCCGGGGGTGAAAGAGCTTCGCCGCAAGATCAAAATCGTCCGAGATCCCGCCCTCGACCGTGACACCGATCGACGTGACGTCGCATGGGTCGAGATCGACATCGACGGAACCACGCTCCGATCTCCCACCGAACTCCCGCCCGGTCACTGGGAACGTGGAGGACTGCCGTGGGCGGACGTGGAGACCAAGTTCACCTCCCTGTGCGAACCTCGGCTGGGAGGGCACGCAGCATCCGGCATCATCTCCATCGTTCGCGACCTCGACCGCATCGACAGCCTGGATTCGCTCGCAACGCTTCTGACTCCAGCGTCCTGAGGCCGCCCGGGTGATGATCGTGCCTCTTTGGTTTGAGTTCAGCGCGCTCGGAATCTTGGCGATCATTATGGCGGCTGACCTCGTGATCGCCAGCCGCCGGCCTCGGGTGCCGTCGGTCGCGGAGTCCGCGATCTGGATTGCTTTCTACGTCGGCCTTGCCATCGTCTTCGGGGTCGTGCTTGTCGCGTGGGGCTTTCCAGATAAAGCTGTGCAATTCGTCACGGGCTGGGCGACGGAGTACAGCCTGAGTATTGATAACTTGTTCGTCTTCGTGGTGATTCTGGCGCGCTTTGCGGTCCCGGCGCTCCTCCAGCAACGCTTGCTCATGGTCGGAATCGTCATCGCTCTAGTCCTTCGCGGGATCTTCATCTTCGTCGGAGCGGTTCTCGTCTCGAACTTCTCCTGGATCTTCTACATTTTCGGGGCGTTTCTGATTTACACCGCGATTGCGCAGCTCCGTTCATCGGCGAACGAGGAACTCGACCAAGACGGCCGGATCATGCGGTTCTTCAAACGATGGTTTCGGATGTCTGGAACCTTTGATCGCGCCCGACTACGCACACGGATTGACGGCCGCATTGTCTTTACGCCGGTACTCGTCGTTGTGGCAGTCATCGGTGTCACCGACCTACTGTTCGCACTCGATTCGATCCCCGCCATCTTCGGCATCACTTCCGATGGATTTGTCCTGCTGACCACGAATATCTTTGCGCTGATGGGGTTGCGGCAGTTGTACTTCCTGCTCGGTGCACTGGTCGATCGGTTGCCATATCTCACCTACGGTGTAGCGGCGATTCTTGCTTTCATCGGACTGAAGCTTGTCTTCGCTTCCTTGCATGACAACACCGTGCCGTTTGTCAACGGAGGTCGTGGGGTGCGCTGGGCGCCAGTCATCGGCACCGTTGAGTCACTGGTGGTAATTCTCGGACTGTTGCTGCTTGCAATTGTCGCGAGCCTTGTCGGACTCAGGGTTACTCGTCCGCGCTCGGTCGATTAGCTACGCCGCGCGAACGGCGACACGTCGGGCGAACGGCGACACGTCGGGCGGCCGATAAACGCGCGGCCGCCCGACGGGATTGTCCCCCAGTTACGAGATCCTGCGACGGTAGATGACCTGCGCGAAGATGTACGCGACGATCAGGATGCCGACCATCCAGGCGAGGGCGACCCAGATATCCGTGCCAACCGGCTGCTGGTTGACCAGGTCCCGGATCGCATTGACGATCGATGTGACCGGCTGGTAGTCGGCGAACCACCGCACCGGTCCCGGCATCGTGGAGGTCGGAACGAACGCCGAACTGATGAACGGCAGGAAGATCAGCGGATAGGAGAACGCGCTCGCGCCATCCACCGATTTCGCGGACAGTCCGGGGATGACCGCGATCCAGGTTAGCGCCAGTGTGAAGAGCACCACGATGCCGGCGATGGCGAGCCACGCCAGCACCCCGGCTCCCGAGCGGAAGCCGATCAAGAGCGCGACGAGGACGACCACCACGACCGAGACCAGGTTGGCGACCAGTGAGGTCAGCACGTGCGCCCACAGCACCGACGATCGTGCGATCGGCATCGACTGGAATCGCTCGAAGATGCCGCCCTGCATGTCCAGGAACAGCCGGTAGGCGGTGTACGAGATGCCGGAGGCGACCGTGATGAGCAGGATGCCCGGCAGCAGGTAGCTGACGTACGAACCCGACCCGTGCTTGATGGCGCCGCCGAAGACGAAGACGAACAGCAGCATGAAGGCGATCGGGATGACCGCCGTCGTGATGATGGTGTCCATGCTCCGCGTGATGTGCTTGAGGGAACGTCCGGTGAGGACTGCGGTATCGCCGAAGAAGTGCTTTTTCATTTCTCTTCCTTACTTCTCGTTCTTGCTGACGCTGGAGTCCCCGACGATCGCGAAGAAGACGTCCTCGAGGGTGGGCTGCTTCTCGACGTACTCCACCTTGGCCGGTGGGAGCAGCTTCTTGAGTTCGGCGAGGGTGCCGTTCACGATGATCCGACCCTCGTGGAGGATCGCGATCCGGTCGGCGAGTTCTTCCGCCTCGTCGAGGTACTGCGTTGTGAGCAGTACCGTCGTGCCGTGTTCGGCGAGTTCCTTGACGGCGGCCCACACCTCGTTGCGCCCCTGCGGGTCGAGGCCGGTGGTCGGCTCGTCGAGGAAGATGACCGGGGGATTTCCGATCAGGCTCATCGCGATGTCGAGTCGTCGACGCATCCCGCCCGAATAGGTGGCCACCTTTCGCGCGGCCGCATCCGTCAACGCAAAGCGCTTCAGCAGGTCATCCGCGATTGTGGCGGCGTCCGAAAGGTGCCGCAGCTTGGCGACCAGGATCAGGTTCTCGCGTCCGCTGAGGATTTCATCGACGGCGGCGAACTGCCCGGTGAGGCTGATCGACTCCCGCACGTTGTCGGCCCGGGTTGCGACGTCGAAGTTGTTGACTCCCGCCGTGCCCCCGTCGGCCTTGAGGAGGGTCGAGAGGATGCTTACGATCGTGGTCTTGCCTGCGCCGTTGGAGCCGAGCAGCGCGAAGATGCTTCCTCGCGCCACATCGAAGTCGACGCCGCGAAGCACATCCACCTTCTTGTACGACTTGGTGAGGCCCTGGACGTGGATTGCAGCATCCTGGGTCTGATTGGCGGTCATCTGCATTTCCTTGCTCTCTCTTTCTGGATTGTTGTTCGCGCCGCAATCAGCGGGCGCGGTGGATGGTGATGTCGCCACCCTGGGTGCGGGCGCGCACGGAGACTGTCTCTTCGGTGGTGGCGGGGGCGCTGTCGCCCTCAAGTTCGTTACGCACGTGCCCCACCTTCGACGACAGGTCGAGCCAGGCGGGCACGCCTGTCTTCACCCCGACGAATATCTGGCCGTAACCGCTGTCGACCTGGATGGATCCGCTCGAGACCTCGACAAGTTGGATGTCACCGAACGCGGTCTTTGCCGTTACGGAGCCGAGCGCCTTCGTGATCTCGAGGTCGCCGTAGGAGAGTTTCGCCTCGAGATCGCCGCCGGATTCGCCGACCTGGATGCCGCCGTACGAGGACTTCAGGAGGGTGTCACCGGTGACGGAACCGATTCGAATCTGACCGTACGCGGCGGTGACGTCCATTCCGCCGTCCACGGTGCCGATCGTTGTGCTGCCATGTCCGGCGCGAACCCAGAGGTCCTCCGTGGCGTCGATATCGACCGTTCCGGTTGCGGCCTTGATTCGGGTCGCGCCGAGGCGACCGACGGTCCGAACGTTGCCGACCGCGAGCTCGGCCGTGAGTCGTGATCCCGCGGGCAGCTCGACTTTCACGTCGACCGACTCGTACGGGCCAGAACCGATCCAGCTAATGCGCGGCTTAGGGCCGATGACGGTCAGTCGGTTGTCCTCGAGGGTGACCTTGGTCTGTTCGACTCCGCGCCGGTCGATCGACTTGGTGTCACTGCTGGGCGACACGGTCACAATCGTGTCGGTGCGCTCGCTCGCGATGACGTCGATTCGGCCGACCTGCACGTTGATGGCGAGGTCGATCGGGGTGGGTGTGGTGAATGTAGGCATGCTGGCGCCTTCCTTTCTCTGGGCGTGGCTGTCCGACCCCGCGGGGCGCGGGGCTGGTGGATGTGACGGGCGGGGCGGGCGGTCTAGCGCGCCCAGCCGGCGAAGTTGTCGCCGGTGCGCAGCGTGCGCTGCGTGGATCGTCGTTGTTTTGGTTGGAGGGCGGCCGCGATCGCGCGGACCAGCCAGGTGTTGACGGACAGTCCATCCGCCAGTGCCGCCTCATCCACCCGCACCTTGAGGGCGTCGGGCAGGCGGAGCGTGGTGCGTGAGGTACTCGCGTCGTCGAGGTCGACGGTGGCGGGGATGTGCTCGTCGCCATCCGGTTCCGTGTTCGGCGGGGTCACGACAAATTCGACCTCGCGGCCGCGAAGCCGAAGGTCAACAGATCCGGGCGCGAGGTCACGAGTGATCTCGCCCAGCGCGGTCGAGAGGGCGTCGAGCAGTACGAGGCGGGTGGCGGCATCCAGTCCGGCGGCGAGCCGCTCGGCGACGGCGCGCGTGTCTTCCGCGCCGTTCGCGGCGGCGTCGACGAGTCGACGCTGCAGATCGTTGACGTATTGCCCAAGTTCCATGTCACCATAGTGACACCACAATGGTGTCATGTCAAGTCAAAGTGGTGTCACGCTCGATTGCCCGTCATTGGCGCGTCGAGCGTGGTCAAAAGAATGACCCCCGCGCGGGCTACCCGAAAGCCCGGCGGGGGTCGAAGCGGAATTCTGAGCGCGATCCCTAGTCGCTGAACCCGATGTATTCCTGACTCGAACTGTACCCCGAATATGCCCAAAGGGGTACAGACCTTTTCACACCCAGAAGAGGGCACAAAACCGGCGTAACCTTTCCGCCACCTCGAACGATTACGCCGTTGTGACCACCGTTTCGCACGAAGCGGTCACGGCCATTGTCGAATCGCCCGTGCGGTTCCCAACGAATGAGGTTTCACATGCTCTCTGTTTTCGCCACTCTGGGTGGCAAGGTCGCGATCGGGCTTCTCGCCGGCGGGGCTGCCGTCGTCGGAGGCACCGCGGTTGCCGCGTATGCCGACCTTCTGCCCGCCACAATCCAGCAGGCTGCGCATGATTCGATCGGCGCGCCCGTTCCTGGCGCGACCGCATCTGCGGAGCCGACGGACGCGCCGACGCCCACACCGACGACAACGCCAACGTCCTCATCGGTGGGTCCGGATGCGACCGGACCGGCCGCGTTCGGTCTCTGCACTGCTTTCACCCACGGCGGGCTCAATGTATCCTCGACCGCGTACGCCTCCCTCGCGAGTGCGGCGAACGGAGCATCGAACATTGCGACCTACTGCTCGACGATCACGAAGCCGGGGCCGACGGGCACTCACGCGCCGAACAGCCACAGCAACGGAAACTCGCCACACACGCACGTGCCGTCGCCCGGCTCGACTCACAAGCCCGCGCCGGGCACCCACCCATAAACTCATTCCGGCCTGCGACGAGCGCGCAGCGGCGCGGTTCGGGTCCGAGCCGCTGCCGCTCGTCGCGATACACCATCGTTCGATCGGCACGATGTGACTGAATTGGCCTCAGCCGCACCATCGTTCGAGAGCCTGTATCGGCGGTTCGCACCCGCGGTCGTGGGCTACCTCACAGCGAACGGGGTCGATGACCCGGAGGCCGTGATGCAAGAGGTCTTCATCTCAGTACTTCCCAGAATCGGAAAAATTAGCGGCGGAGAGGACGGTGCACGAACCTTGCTCTTCTCCATCGCGCATGCTCGAGTCGTTGATCACCACCGTCATCGTGTCCGTGTCGCGCCGACCGTGGAGTACGCGCCAGAGCTGGACCATCGGTTCACCGGCTCTGCAGAGGAAGAGGTGGTGGGCAAGTCGAGCGACGAATCGGCGCTGGCCATCCTCTCGTCACTCAGGGACGACCAACGCGAAGTAATACTGCTCCGAGTGGTAGCCGACCTGCCGTTGAACCAAGTCGCCAAGGTCATGGGCAAGTCGGTCGGGTCGGTAAAACAGCTGCAGCGTCGGGCACTTCTCGCGCTCGGTGACCATCCCGGAATCGCGAAAGGAGTTCTGCGATGAGGGCCGACCGCGAGGCAAATGAGCAGATCCGCGAGCTTCTCGCAGGTCTGGATGCCGCGCACGCCGAAACCGTTCGTCCCCTGCTTTTGTCGCTCCAGTCGATGGCAGACGGCGAAGCACCAGCTCCCTCGCCAGAACTGGCGGCCCTACTAAAGGCCAACGGCGCGCCGAGCACGGTGACGACGGCTCGCCCACGCCATCGGGGGCTGGTGTTTTCGCTCGCGTTGATTGGAGCGCTCGCCGCAGGCACGGGCACTGCGGCCGCAGTGAGCCCGGACTTCCGACTGGGTGCGGCCCACGCGATTGCGGGCATCATCCACGCGATTCCGTTCGGACATCCGACCGACCCGAATCCACTGCAATCGGAGCCGCCCACGTCGACCCACAAGCCCGCGTCACCAGGCAGGGGTGGCGGTACGACACATCCGACACCTGCTCCTGGCGACCCCACGAACTCCAACGGAAATGGGAACGGCAAGTCCTCTTCAGACCATGCGAATCCAAAGTCGACGAACCACCCGACCCCGCCCACAAGCCCTCCGGGCAAGGGTCACGGCCGAGCACCGTAGCGGATAGCCTGAAGAGCGAGGAAGCATTCGACGAGGAGCAGGCGTGAGCGAAGATCCGATGCTCGGTCGTGTACTCTCCGATCGATTTGAGGTCGTCTCACTCATCGGAAGAGGCGGAATGGCCAGCGTCTACCAGGCGCTGGACACGGTACTCGACCGTATCGTTGCCATCAAGCTGTTCACCGTTGATACCTCCGAAGACCGCGCGAGACTCGAGTCGGAGGTGCGCCTGCTGTCGGGACTCAACCATCCCAACCTCGTCACCGTCCATGATGCCCATCTCGCGGTCGGAGCCGACGACGGTCCCAGCTTCCTTGTTATGGAGTTCGTCGGTGGCAACACACTGAGCGAATCGATCGCCATGTCGGCGGTTTCCGGCGAGCTCATTGTGACCGTTGCGTCCGGCATAGGCGAGGCCTTACACGTGGTCCACGAAGCGGGGATCGTGCATCGCGACGTGAAACCAGCAAACATCCTCATCGAAATAGACGCGCCGACGGTGAGTGGTCTCCGAGCGAAACTGGCGGATTTCGGCGTGGCGCACTCCCTGGGCTCGTCGCACCTAACGGCAACTCAGACGGTAATGGGCACTGCCGGATACCTGAGTCCCGAGCAGGCCGCAGGCGCAGCGGTCACGAATGCGTCGGACATCTATTCGCTCGGCCTCGTCCTGCTCGAATGTTTCACCGGCAAGATGGAATACCCGGGGTCTCCTGCGGAATCACTCGCCGCGCGCCTTGGGCGCGATCCAGAGATTCCGCAGTCGCTACCGCCGGGATGGTCCGCGCTCGTCGGCGCGATGCTCGCGCGAGATCCCGCCGTCCGCCCAACCGCTCTCGAGGTGGCGCGGAAAAGCATCCAGCTCGCCGCTGAGCTTGGCGAAAGCTATCCGAGCCCGCGCGCCGAACCGGAGAGACTGGCGAAGACTCGCGTGATGCCTGTGGCTACGCCGGTCGCTGCAAGCTCGCGCACGGTGTCAACCAGGCTGTTGACCAATCAGGTGGGCACCTCTCTTTCGGAAACAAAGAAGCCAGCGATGGAACGAGGGCGGTTCCCGAACACGATCACGCTGATAGCCCTTGCGGTGGTGCTGTTGGCGGTGGTGTTGATCACCGTCATCGTCGCTCTACCGCAGTCGGTCCGAACACCGTTTCCGGCGGTCACAGGCAGTTCCACACCGGCTCCCACCCAGTCTGTGGTTACCCCCACGCCTGCACCGCCGCCGGGGAAGGGCAAGGGGCACGGCAAGAACGACTAGTCACCGCACCGCTACGAGGGCTCTCTCGCTGGCGCGGCGCGCCCTGCACCGCCGCGGGATCCGTTGCGACCACGGGGCACCTCAGTTGAGCGGAATTACCGGGAGTCCCAGCGGAACCAGCGAATGCCGATGAACGCGCCGATGACGATGTAGGCCGCCATCGCGATTAGCCCGGTCGTGGCCGTCGAGCCCCAATGAGCCAGGTCGAGAACGCCGGCATAGACATTGATCATCGCGCCAACGGGAGTCCAGTCGGAGATGTCCTTCACCGTGATTCCGAGGAGGCCGCTCGAGCCGAGAAGGCCGAGCAGCAGAAGGATGACGTAGAGCACCCGTCCCACCGCATTGACCACCGACGCGGATCGAACCAGGCCGACCAACGCCTGGGCGATGGCCAGGAACATCGCTCCGCCCGCGATCGATGCACACACCAGCAGGAGGAGTTCGCCGACGGTGAAGTTCTGGTTGTGGATGATCGTGCCGACGATGACCACGATGACGGTCATCAGCAGGTCAAGGACGATTTGCACGAGCAGGCGGCTCGTCATGATCGCCCACGTCGGCGCGGGCGTTACGCGCAGGCGCTGGAAGACGCCGGCCTCGCGATCGCGGGCGACGCTCAGGCTGTAGCCGATGAGGCTCGAAGACATCAGTCCGTAGGTCAGGGCGAGCCCGATCGCGAAGCCGGCTCCACTGAATCCGGCCGCACCGCCCTTGTTGCCCGTGCGGGTGTCAATGAGCACCAGAATGAAGATTGGCAGAGCGACGTTCAGCAGGAGTGTTCGTGAGCTTCGGAACAGGACCGTGAAGTCCGCGCGTAGCAGCGACCCGAAGATCAGGCCGATCGCCGGCCGAGCAGAGCCTGGGGTGGCGATGGCGGTTGAGTCAGTCACGAATTTCACTTCCTGTCAGCCCGATGAAGACATCCTCGAGTGTGATCTTGCCGCGGGCGACCTTCGTGACCCGCGGATCATTCCGATGCTGCGCAATCAGCCCCGCCGGCGTATCAACGGTGAGGAGCTTTCCGTGGTCGATGATCGCGACCCGGTCACACACCGCCTCGGCCTCCTCCATTGAGTGGGTGGTCAGCAGGATGCTGCCTCCCGCAGTCCTGAGGTTCTCGATCC
Source organism: Actinomycetota bacterium (assembly GCA_030838475.1). GTDB lineage: Bacteria > Actinomycetota > Actinomycetes > Actinomycetales > Microbacteriaceae > Galbitalea. Next base: position 66,732 of record JAUZFP010000037.1, on the reverse strand, counting down.
GATCCCAGAGCTGGCGTCGAGACTGCGGGTCGAGCCCCGCAGTCGGCTCATCGAGCAGCAGCAGGACCGGTTCGTGGATGACCGCGATGAGGAGCGACAGCCGTTGCTGCTGCCCACCGGACAGTGACTTGAATCTCTTGCCGAGCTCGCCGTCGAGCCCAATGGTGCGAATGCGGTCGGCGATCTGCTGCTTCGTCATGGATACGCCATACAGCCCGGCGTACAGGCGCACGATCTGTTCGATCGCGAGCTCGGACTGGAAGCTGGATGCCTGCAGCTGGACTCCCAGACGGGCCTTCGCCGCGAGAGGATCACGCTGGATGTCGATGCCATCCACGGAGACCGTTCCGCCCGAGGGCTTCACCAGTCCCTCGATTGCGCTCAGCGTGCTCGTCTTACCTGCGCCGTTCGGGCCGAGAAGCCCAAAGATCTCTCCTCGGCGAATCTCGAGGCTCACGTTGTCGACCGCGGTTCGCTGGCCGTATCGAACGACGAGATCGCGGACATCCAGTATCGGGGTAGCGCCCACCCCGGCCTGCTTCGATTTCTCGGTCATGTCACCCCTCACCGTGTAGCTTGCTCAGCAATTGCACCGCAGACGATGCTACTTCCCCGCGCTGGCGACAACGTCAGATAGGCGACTGGCCGCCCGACGAATTTCGACGAGTCTGGACTAGGGCCCGGGCGCCGTGAAGACGAAAACGACGAGTGTGATGATCGCAAGCGTCACAATTCCGCACGCGATGAGCGCAGTGCCGGCCACGACAGTGGTGACCGCCTCGCCGATCGTCCGCCTGGTAGTACGCGGACTGGGGGCCTGAGCGACCGCCGTGATACCCAATTCCTCGAATCCGTTCATGCCGTTCATTCTGCGCCTCTACTCTTGGTGCCTGGTACGCCGACCTGCGATGGCCTTGTTCTCCTTTAGCGGCGAGAATGGCACCGTGGAGCTCGAGGTGCTGTATATCGATGACTGCCCCAATTGGGAAGAAGCGGGTAGTCGGCTGCGCGACGCGCTACAAACCTCGGGCCACGATTCCACACGTATCCGTTATCGGGTGCTTCGTACCGCTGCAGACGTCGAGGGCACAGCCTTCGCCGGTTCGCCGACGATCACTCTCGACGGGGTCGACCTATTTCCGTCGGCAGGAGCCACAAGCGATCTTGCATGCCGGATCTACCAGACTCCGACTGGGCTCGCCGGTCTGCCAACCACCGAACAACTAGTTGGAAGGATCAAAGATCGTGGCTGAAGGAGGTCGGCTTTGTTGCTCCTGTTGTGGCAGGGATCTTCCACGCGCCAAGTTGCACTCGCTGAACGATGGTGCGGCATACATCTGCCGACGTTGCGGACGGTGGGTGGCGTTCCTCTGGCGCGGTGATCGAACCGAGCCAGTCAGCGAAGCGGCCTGACTAGAATCCGTTCATCACCTCGGGCGCAGAGTTCACTGTAACGATCGCCGGAGGCGAACTGACCGAACGGCTGCCACAGGAAACTGTGGCAGTATCTGCGTATGGATGCAGACAAGCAGGTTTGTGGTCGAGAGCCCGATGGGCAGTTCGTCGAACTCGCGGTCGAGGTCTTCGCGATGCTGGCCGACGCAACACGGGTCCGAATTGTTCTCGCGCTCAGGGACGGCGAGTTGCCGGTCAACCGCCTCGCCGAGATTCTCGACAAATCTCCAGCCGCGGTCTCACAGCACCTGGCAAAGCTCCGTCTCGCGCGGATCGTCAGTACGCGTCAGGAAGCGCAGCGCGTTTTCTACCGTCTGGAAAACGAGCACGCGTCGAAGCTTGTGTCGGATGCGATCTTCCAGGCGGAGCACTCTCTCGGCGGTACTCCTCGGCATCATCACACCATGGACACCGGAATCTGATGAGCTCGCACAGCCACAATCCTCACGAGCACGAGCACGAGCACGAGCACGAGCACGAGCACGAGCACGAGCACGAGCACGAGCACGCGCCGGGCGGTCATTCTCATCCAAGGGGCGTGCGGGGATTCTTCTACGGGCTGTTCGTCCCGCACAGCCACGACGCGGCCGACTCAATCGACGATGCCCTCGAGGCCAGCACGGCCGGCGTCCGCGCTCTGAAGATCAGCCTCTTCGCTTTGCTCGGCACCACCATCCTTCAGCTCGTTATCTTCATCATCAGCGGATCGGTCGCGCTCCTCGCCGACACCATCCACAACTTCTCGGATGCGCTCACGGCGCTCCCTCTGTGGATCGCTTTTGTGCTTGCCCGCCGTATTGCAACGCGGAAGTACAACTTCGGGTTCGGGCGCGCCGAGGACCTTGCCGGATTGTTCATTGTCGCGGTGGTGGCGTTGTCGGCGGTCGTCGCGGGCTACGAAGCTATCAATCGGTTTATCCACCCGGCAACGCTGCATAATCTCGGCTGGGTGATCGTTGCCGGTGTGATCGGTTTCGTGGGCAACGAACTTGTCGCCATCTATCGGATCAGGGTCGGCCGGCAGATCGGTTCGGCAGCGCTCGTCGCGGACGGGGTCCACGCTCGACTCGACGGGTTCACATCCCTATCCGTTGTGCTTGGTGCCGTCGGCGTCATGCTGGGCTTCCCTCTCGCGGACCCGATCATCGGTCTACTGATTGCGATCTCCATCCTGATCCTGCTCTGGGGCACAGTCAGAAGCATCGGACGCAGGCTCATGGACGGCATCGACCCAGACATTCTTGAACGGGCCGAACATGTGCTCGAGCACTCGCAAGGCGTGCTGTCGGTCCCCGCGATCAAGCTCCGCTGGGTTGGCCACCGACTGCAGGGCAACGCGACAATTCAGGTAGCCGAGATGACGCTCACGGAAGCTGAACGCATCGTTCACGATGCACAACACGAGCTTGCGCAAGAACTGCCCAATCTAGATGTGTTCGATATCTCGACGACCACGAGGTCAGATCCTTTGTCGACGCCGCACACACACTAGCGGATTCAGACGAGAGACGATTTGAGGTACCGGTCGGGGTTCGCGGTGAAGTTGTCGCGGCACTGGTCGCAGCAGAAGTAGTAGGTGGTACTTTGCACTCTCGCTGTGGCGCCCGGATTCGCCTTTTCGACCTGCATCCCGCACACATGGTCGAGTGCGTACTGGCTCGTCGACGCGAGGCGGTCCCGGTTTCGGTAGACCACGTAGATGACGACACCGATAACCAGGAATGCGATGTCGAGCCAGGTCGTGTAGTTCCACTCGAACCGCTCCGGTGCGATCACGATCGGTCTCGCAGGCGCCGGGATGCGGATGAGCCTGAAAAGAAGTTCGGTCAGCAGGCCCGCGGCGCTCATGATTGCCCAGAAGCTGAAGAACAAGCGTATGGCGAGGCGTCGCCCGTAGAACCGTGCGTAAATGATGACCAGCGGGAGTGCGATGAGGTCGGCGAAGATGAAGGCGATGGTGCCGCCGAAGCTGAAACCGCCCTTGAACAGCGCCGCCGCCAGCGGCACATTGCCGACCGAGCAGACGAAGCTGACGAACGCAATGAAGGGACCAACGATCACATTCTCGATCTCGGTCCAGATGCCGTGGCCTTGCAAGAACAGGAATCCGTAGATCGAGGTCGGCACAGCCACCACGAGCACCCCAGCGACGAGGTAGCCGATGACCAATTCCCGTCGCAGCATCTTCAGATCTGAAATTGCATAGCCCGCGGCGGCGACCCAGCCGGATCGGGATCGCAGCCGCTGGCGCAATGGCAACTGGTCATCCAGCGCTTCGGCCTCGGAGGACACGCCTGAGACAGCGTTCAGTCGCACCCTAGCTTCGGCAATCTGCCTCGCGGGGAAGATGCTTGGGGCGAAGATCGCGAACAGGGCAATCATGATCGCGCCGCCGACGAACTCAGCGAGAGCGAACTGCCAGCCCAGCAGCAACCACAAGACGATCCCAAGTTCGATGACCAGGTTCGTGGAGGCAAACATGAATACCATCGCTGAGGTGAAGTCTGCACCGCGTTGGAACAGTGAGCGGGCCAGGGCGGAGGCGGCGTATGAGCAGCTGGAGCTGGCCATCCCGAAAAGGCTCGAACGAACGATCGCCTTGGGCTTGTGGTCGCCAAGGAGCTTTTGCATATCGCGGCGACTGACGAAGGACTGCACGATCCCAGACAGGGCAAAGCCGAAGACGAGCGCCCAGAGGGTTGCCCAGAACATGAAGAAGGCCTCGAGGAGGCTGTTTCCCGCTAGCTGTAGTAGATTGACTGCCCCGAGAGTCCAATTCGTTGTGTTGCACTGCTTCGCCCGGAGCGAGGCTTCGGCTTAGGCGCTGGTATCGCTAGGTGTAGATCAGCATTCGAAACCCTGCGACGGCGAGTGGTATTCCCGGAAGATCGACGTACTTCGACAACGTAGACCGAGCACGAGCAACCCCAGTTCTTCACCGGTCGTCGCGGGAGTCACTCAGCTCGCGAGCAGATCTGGTGAGACCGTGCGACGCAGAACCTCTTCCAACTTCGCCGCGACGCGATCGCCATCGGCGTCACCGAGGGAGGCGAGGATGACCTCACGGGCCAGTGCCGAAGTTGGCATACCGGCTCGCTCGGACAGTTGGTCGTACTGCTCTTTGGTGAGACGCACAGACAGCACAGCGGGATTGCCGGCACCGGAACGGCGCTGGCCTCGCACACCCGGTCCTGGTGCCGCGTCGCGGTTGGCTTCGACGTGAGCCGCTTCGGCGGCGAGGGTCGCTTCGATGCTCATTGCTGCTCCTTACGAATCTAGGTAGTGACGTTCATCCGTGCTGTTAGCGCGGAACGGGGTTGCGCCCCACAAGTGGTCATCCTCATTTCGGACGCTGATCATGTCGACGAGGAACCCGGCCGAGTCCGACCAGTCGATCGTTCGCATCGAGAGACCGGTGTCCCTCGTCCCCCCACTCGACGAGAATGCTCCGCTCCGTCTCGCCCTTCCGGTGTGACCGCCGTTCGATGTGGTCGCGGCGGCCCAACCAGTCCGGGGTCTCACTCACGTATACGAGTCTACTACGGAAAAGCTCGCGGCGAGGGTGATTCCCAAACGGCGCGGAGGCCGGGCGAGTTCGGCCCAGACGGGCCAGCGCGCCCGCCCGCCTCCGCCGAACTCTCCCGGATTCGAAAAGAGCCCCCTGTCGGATTTGAACCGACGATCCTTCGCTTTACAAGATCAAAAAGGGTGCCTGAATCGGCGCGGCGGTTTTTGCTTAACAGCTGATCAAAGGCTTATTGGAGATCAATGTGATTTCATTGAATCGATCTCGGCTTAACGGAATTGTGGGCAAAAGGCGGGAACCCTGCGTCGAGAAGATGTGCGGATCCCCGCGAGTACCCGATTCTCGCGGGGGATCCCTTCACGGTCCGGGCGCTTTCCCTAGTCGCCCGACCGGCACACCTTCAACCTACGCGCGCTGGGCGGATTGTCTATGCCCAAAAGGGGGTGGGACGACTGGGTAGTCCGGCATCGTAAGCCGCCGTAGGAGGGTGAATTTGAGGGTGAATTCTGTTGACTGATGTCCAGACCGGTAGGTGCACGCGATTGAATTTCCCCAGTCAGTACTGCTTTAGTGCGTCGCGTCTGGGGTTGCGGCCATCCAAGCCGGATGACAGTAACAACGGGGGGAATGATCGTGCGCCGAAGCAGGGGCAATACAACAGCGGGCCGGCCAAATGGTCACGGTAGTCGGCACCGTCGTGCCGTCGGTTTGCGCGGCTTATTCTGGTACACCGATTCGCCCACTGTCGGATTTCGCGCAATCTCAGCCCTCGTGGCGGTGACGATCGCTGGGTTTTCTGTGTTCGCTCTGTCCGGCGTCGCGAATGCCGCAACGACAGCGGTACACGAGATCACCACGAACTGGGTCGGCAGTCCCACGACGGCACCGCTCGGGCAAGCGATCACTTCTGAGTGGCACATCAGCACAAACGACGCCACAAATCCGCAGGCCAACAATCCGGTGAGCAACGTGCGGGCAACGCTCACCGTCACGAACGGCGTGTTCGCGAGCATCCCCGCGGTCTGTAAGACCAAGGGCGTGACGCCGGCCTCGGCGATCTCCGGAAACGGCTCCATCCTGCTCTGCAATCTCGGCACGATCACCGAGGGGACCGCTTCGGTCATTCAAGCTCCGGTCAGAGCGACCGGAGCGGTCGGGTCAAAGCTGTCGGTTTCGGGGAGCGCAACGTCCGACTCGGCTGCGGCCACGGCTGGGCCCGTCGCAACACCTCAGCTCCCGATCACCGGAACGCACGGCATGGACCTGGCGCTCAGCGCCCCGAACCAGAACTACCAGCAAACCACCGTGCCGAGTCGCAGCGGCGGAAACCGTCCGACCGTCGTGGTCGACTACGGGGTCGCCATGACATCCGGAAGCATTTCGGGCCCATCGACGTACACATTTACTGTCGACCTCGCAGTGTCTGTTGCGGGGCAACTACCCGGTCTCCAATGGGAGGGCTGTGCGCCCGTCGACAACTCGGCACAGGCAACGGGGATTCCGTACTCTGCCACCAGTATCGCAAACAGGACCAACGCACCGACCTGTTCAATCAGTGGAAGCGGCACGCACTACACGGTCACCCTGAGCGGGCTCGACTACTCGCTCCAGCATGTGCCGACCGTCGACAGCCTCGGCAACGCAATCCCATCCACAACGAACTTCATTGCCGCGGGTCAACTCCTCTTCAGCTACACCGCCCCGATCACGACGAGCACCGGCGTGACCTTCACCGCCACCCCGAGCGTGTTCCCCTTCACCGACGGCGTCACCCAACCCGAGACCAACACCTCCAATGATGTGTCGGGTACGACTCTCGTGCTGCCGGGCCAGTTCGCGATCAGCTGGCAGGGCGGTCCCACCGTCGGACGCTCGCCGTGGGACGCCAACCTCTGGGCGGCGCCGGGAACAGCGCAGGACCTGACCCTGCCGTGGCCGGGAGCCGGGACGTCGACCAACCCCGGTCCATATACTGCTGCCGACCAGCCGATGATGAGCCAGGCCGACAGCGTGACCTGGTCCGTATACGCCGGCGCGGGCGGCGCCAACCTTGCGGGTTCCTGCAGCATGGTCCAGAACGCCGCAGCTTTCACCCCCAGGTACGTCGACTTCGTTGGGGTTGATGGCGCGTCGTTCTCCAACATGACGACGGCGCACCTCTGGTACCGTACGGACGCGATCAACACGAAAACCGAGACCTGCGGCGAACCCGTTGGGGTCGCCGGAAGTCCATGGATCTCTGCTCCGCTCCCCGCGGGTTGCGCAACCCAAACAGCGTCGATCTCCCCGGCGTACTCGGATGACCAGTGCATTGTGAGCCTCCCCGCCGGAGTCACCGCTGTGAAGATGACTTGGAACCCCGCAGTGGACAAGCAGTTCCATCACTTCCTGCGGGTGTGGGGCTACGTTCCCACCACCGCGCCGATCGGTGCTGAGTCGTGGACGGTCGGAGCGTTCAACGCTCCGTACAACGTTGCGACGACGTACCCCGGATTCCCGAACTTGAACAATTACACCAACATCAGCACGAACTCCAGCGTCATCGCGAACATTCCTGGCAGCACGTATGGCCCGAACACAAACGGCCAGCGCGATGCGATGCGCATCCAGGGCCCAGATGGCGTGATCACGAAGACGACCCCCAGCACGACGGCACAGCCGGGGGTGCCAGTGGTTTACAACCTCACCGCGGAGTCGGACCTTGCTGTGCAAAGCCCACCGAGCCAAACCTTCACCGTCACCGATACCCTGCCGACGGGGATGGCGTACGTGGCTGGATCAGGCACGCCAACTCCCACCCTGTCGACGAACGGCTCAGGCCAACAGGTGCTCGCGTACACGTTCACCAACGTGCCGGCGAACACCGCGCAGCCGATCACGTACCAGGCTCAGATCCCCTCGAACTCGGTGGTGGCGCCAGGAGCGGTACTGACCAACACTGCACAGGTCAACGTTCCCGGTGACAACCGTCCGGTCGGGGCGCGTCAGGCGACGGCGAGCGTGACCGTGCCGAGCAACGGAGCCACAACGCTCGGTAAGTCAGTCGAGTCCAACGTGCTTTCGTTCTACGGCGACAGTTCGGCCTGGGACTTGACCATCAACTCGCAGGACCCGGTCTCGAATTCATTTACCGACACGATCGACGTGCTGCCCAAGACCGGGGACCCTCGCGGAACGAACATCGATGGTACCTACACGCTGACCGGCATCACTGCGCCCACCGGGTCGACGATCTACTACTCGTCCGCGCCGCTCGCCTCGCTCAGCAACGATCCACGTGCGGCCTCGAACGGTGGGACCCCCGGCTCCGTGTCGGGCAATACCGTGGGCTGGACGACCACCCCAAGTGCACATCCGACCGCCATCCGGGTGATCACGCCAGCGCTCGCACCCGGGGCGACCCAGGTAATTCGCGTCGCGTTTACAACGCCGACGGGAACAAGTTGCACCGCGCCCGCGGCCACCGACAACAAGCCCGGCCAGATTCTGGTGAACTCTGCCCTGTCGTTCGCCGGTCACACGGCGCTGCCCATGCTGTCGAGCGCGACCACAACCATCGGCGCCTGCTATGCCCTCGACCTCAAGAAATACGTGCTTTTCAAAGGCGGAAATCCCGCCAACCCCGCCGATTGGCATGACGCGAACACCACTGCGGACTACCAGCAGTACGCGGTCGGCGACACCGTGCCGTACAGGATCACGGTGACCAACAAGGGCACCGGGACGCTGACCAACATCCCGGTCACCGACTCTCTGGTTCCCGGCTGTAACTTCACCGTCGCGAGTCTCGCTGCCGGGGCGTCGGCATCGAACACCTGCAGCTCTGTCGCCGTAGTCGGCACGACCGTGAACACCGCGTCGGCGACCGTGACGCCTCCGACAGGTCCGACCCTCACCCCGACCGACCCGGCCGGGGTTGTGGTTCCAGCCCCGTACACGGTCGCGAAGACATCCGTTCCTGCGGCCGGAACCGCCATCGCTCCCGGTTCGACGGTGACGTACACGGTGACGGTCTCGGAGCCAGCCGCGAGCGCGGCGCAGTCGCTGAACCCATCGTTGACGGATGACATGTCGGGCGTCCTCGACGACGCAACCTACAACGGAGATGTTGCCTCCAGCGCCGGGACCGCCACGGTCAGCGGGCAGTCGCTGAATTGGTCTGCGGGCTCGATCATGCCCGGGCAGACGATCACGATCACCTATTCGGTCACGGTCGGCAACCCCGATACCGGCGACAAGGTCATGACAAACACCGTGACCAGCGGGCCGGGAAGCAACTGCATCACCGGCAACACGGATCCCAACTGCGTTGTCACCCTCGATGTCGAGTCATTCACTGTCGCCAAGTCGACATCGGTAAGCTCCGCAGCCGAGGGCCAACAGGTCACGTACACGATCACGGTCACGAACACAGGCACAACCGCGTACACGGCGGGCAACCCGGCATCCTTTACCGACAGCCTGACCGGAGCGCTGGATGACGCGACGTACAACAACGATGCGTCCAGTGGCGCCACCTACTCCGCCCCGACGATGTCCTGGGCAGGCGCTCTCGCTGTGGGCGCGAGCACCCTGATCACTTATTCGGTGACCGTGAAGAGTCCGGACACCGGCGATCACATGCTCAACAACACGGTCATCCCGACCGGGACTGGCGGCACCTGCGCGACCCCGGGAGCCTGCACCACGCACACGCCGATCGCCGCCTACACAGTAACCAAGACTGCGTCACCCCTAACCACCATTCCGGGCGGGACAGTTGTCTACACGGTGGCGGTGAAGAACACCGGAATGGTGGCATACACCGCCGGCTCACCGGCATCGTTCACGGACAACCTGACCGGTGTGCTGGATGACGCGACCTACAACGGTGACGCATCCGCCGGAGCGACCTACTCCGCACCGACAGTGTCCTGGTCCGGCGCACTCCCGGTGGGCGCCGTGCAGACCGTCACGTATTCGATTACCGTCAACACACCCGACGCGGGTGACCACCTGCTGACCAACACCGTCACCCCGACCGGCAGTGGGGGCATCTGCGCACCCGGCGCGTGCCAGACCAACACCCCGGTCGGCACCTACACGGTCGCCAAGACCGCATCCGTCACCCCGGCGACCCCGGGATCGACCATCCCCTACACGATCGTTGTCACGAACACCGGCCAGGTCGCCTACACCGCAGCCAATCCGGCAACCATCACCGACAGCCTCACCGGGGTTCTGGATGACGCGGTCTACAACAACGACGCCTCCGGCGGCGCCACCTACGCCGCACCCACCGTCTCGTGGTCCGGCGCGCTTGCGATCGGCGGCACCCACACCATCACGTACTCGGTGACGGTGAAGGCCCCGGACAACGGCGACGCCCTGCTGGGGAACACCGTGTTCACGCCACCCGGCGTCGGCAACTGTTCGGCCGGATCCACCGATCCGGCGTGCTCCACCCTGACCCCGGTCAAGGAGTACCGAGTCGTGAAGACCACGACCGCCACGACCGTCACCCCGGGCGAGGTCGTGCCATACACGATCACCATCACCAACACGGGGCAGGTCGCCTACACGGCGGGCAACCCGGCCACGGTCACCGACTCGCTGGCTAGCGTGCTCGATGACGCGACCTACAACAACGATGCGACGAACGGCGCCACCTACGCCGCGCCGACCCTTTTCTGGTCGGGACCGCTCGCGGTCGGTGCGACCGTGTCGATCACTTACTCTGTCACGGTGAACACGCCCGATGCCGGCGACCATGAGCTGAGAAACGCGGTGATCACGGACTCAACGGGCAACTGCTCCGCGAGCTCCACCGATCCCTCGTGCGCCGTACAGGTGCCCACCAAGGCGTTCGACGTTGTGAAGACGGCTTCCTCGTCGACCACGACGCCTGGATCCACGGTCACCTACACGATCGTGGTCACCAACACCGGTGCAACCGACTACACGGCTGGCTCTCCGGCCTCGTTCACCGACAGCCTGGCGGCAGTGCTCGACGACGCGACTTACAACAATGACGCCACCAATGGTGCCGCGTATGCCGCACCCACGTTGTCGTGGTCGGGCGCGCTCGCGGTGGGTGCATCCGCAACCATCACCTACTCGGTGACCATCGAGGACCCCGATGCCGGGGATCACGCGCTGGACAACGCCGTATTGACTCCTGCCGGGTCCGGGGGAAGCTGCCCGGTCGACACCACCGATCCCAACTGCGCCGTGCACGTGCCCGTGCAGTCGTACGCCGTGTCGAAGACTGTCTCCACGACCTCCACGACGGAGGGTTCGCGCGTGACGTATACCGTGCTGGTCACCAACACCGGCGGCGTCGACTACACAGTGGGGAGCCCGGCCACCTTCACGGACAATCTGACGGCCGTCCTCGACGACGCGACCTACAACAACGACGCGACGGGCGGCGCGACGTACGTCGCCCCCACCCTGTCCTGGGCTGGCGCACTCCCGATTGGCGGATCGCAGACGGTCAGCTACTCCGCGACCGTGGGCAGCCCGGATACGGGCAATCACACGCTGCACAACACCGTTGTTCCCACTGCTGCAGGCGGAACCTGCGCGACGGCGGGTGGATGCGCCACCACGACGCTCGTGCAGTCGTACACGGTCACCAAGGGCGCGTCGGCTACCACGACCACTCCGGGTGCCACTGTGTCGTACACGATCACGATGACCAACACGGGTGCCGTGGCCTACACGGCGGGTGCTCCCGCGTCGTTCTCCGACAGCCTCGCCAGCGTTTTGGATGATGCGACGTACAACAACGACGCTACCAATGGCGCCGCGTTCTCGTCCCCGACGCTTTCCTGGTCGGGTGCGCTCGCGGTCGGTGCCACCAAGACGATCACGTACTCCGTGACGGTGGGCAACCTGGACACGGGCGACCACGTGCTCACCAACACCGCCGTTCCCACTGCTAGTGGGGGCACCTGCGCGTCCGCTCCCGCGTGCACCACGAACACGCCGGTCGCGTCCTACACGGTTACCAAGTCGGTCTCGACGGCGACGGCAACCCCGGGCGCGACCGTGACCTACACGCTGGTCCTCACCAACACCGGGCAGCTCGCCTACACCCCCTCGAATCCGGCGACCATCGCGGACAACCTCACCGGAGTGCTGGATGACGCGACTTACAACAACGACGCTACCGGGGGCGCTACATTCGCCTCGCCCACCCTGTCGTGGTCGGGTTCTCTCGCCATCGGCGGCACACGGACAATCACGTACTCGGTCACCGTGAAGAGGCCGAACACCGGTGACGACGAGCTCAGGAACACGGTGGCGGCCACGGGTTCGGGCGGGACGTGCGCGAGCGCGGCTGCCTGCGGTACCCAAACTCCCGTCGCGTCGTACACCGTGTCCAAGACCGCTTCGACGGCGTCCACGACGCCCAGCGGCACCGTGCGGTACACGGTGACGGTGACGAACACGGGGGCCGTTGCCTACACGATCGCCAACCCGGCAACCTTTACGGATGACCTGACGGCCGTTCTCGATGACGCGACGTACAACAACGACGCGTCGAACAGCGCGACCTTCGCCGCACCGACCCTGTCGTGGTCTGGTGCGCTCGCGGTGGGCGCGAGTCAGATCGTCACCTACTCGGTCACGGTCAACGCCCCTGACGCTGGCGACCACCTGCTGACAAACGCGGTGACACCGACGGCGTCGGGCGGCACCTGCAGCAGTCCGGCGGCGTGCACAACGAACACGCCGGTTGCGTCGTACACGGTTGCCAAGTCGGCCTCCGCTCCCACGGCGACCCCGGGCTCGACGGTGACGTACACGATCCAGGTCACGAACACCGGGCAGTTTGCGTACAACGCGACCACCCCGGCGACCTTCACCGACAACCTCGCCGGCGTTCTGGATGATGCGACCTATAACAACGATGCGTCGAACGGTTCGACCTACGCGGCGCCGACCATCTCGTGGTCCGGTGCCTTGGCAATCGGGGCAACCAAGACCATCACCTACTCGATCACCGTGAAGAACCCGGACAACGGCGACCATTCGCTGAAGAACACGGTGTTCACGCCGGTGGGTGTCGGCAACTGCCCGACCGGATCCACCGATCCGTCCTGCTCCACGGTGACGCTGGTGCAGGCGTACCGGGCGGTGAAGACGAGCACGGCGACGACTGCGAACCCCGGGGACGTTGTGCCGTACACGATCACGATCACCAACACCGGGCAGGTGGACTACACCGCCGGGAGCCCCGCGACGTTCGTCGATGACCTGACCAATGTTCTGGACGACGCGGCCTACGACGGCGACGCGACGGCCGGCGTGACCTTCGATGGAACGTCTCTGTCGTGGTCGGGACCGTTGGCGGTAGGTGCGAGCATTAGCTTCACCTACACGGTGACAGTCAACACTCCGGACACGGGCGACCAGGTGCTCAAGAACGCGGTCGTCACAGGGTCGACCGGGAACTGCTTCGGGGCATCGACCGACCCGTCGTGTGCCGCACAGGTGCCGACCAAGGCCTTCGATGTCGTGAAGACCGCATCGACTACCACGACGACGCCAGGGGCGAAGGTGACGTACACGATCGTCGTCACCAACACGGGTGCGACCGACTACACGGCGGGTGCACCGGCGAGCTTCACGGATGATCTCTCCAGCGTGCTCGACGATGCCACGTATGACAACGACGCAACCAACGGTGCTGTGTACGCAGCGCCGACGCTGTCCTGGTCGGGGGCGCTGGCTGTCGGGCAGTCGGAGACAATCACCTACTCGGTCACCGTGAACAGCCCGGACGGCGGTGACCATTCGTTGGACAACGCCGTTCTGACCCCGGTTGGATCGGGCGGCAATTGCACCGCGGACACCACTGATCCGGACTGTGCCGTGCACGTTCCCGTGCAGTCGTATGCCGCCGCCAAGACTGCCTCGGCGACCACCACGCTCCAGGGGGCGACCGTGACGTACACGGTCGTGGTGACGAACACCGGAATCGTGGACTACACGTCCGCTGCACCGGCAACGTTCACCGACGATCTGTCGAACGTGCTGGACGACGCCACTTACAACTTTGACTCGTCGAGCGGAGCGACTTACGTGGCGCCGACGCTCTCGTGGGCGGGTGCGCTTCCGATCGGCGGAGCGGTCACTGTCACCTATTCGGTGACGGTGAACACACCGGATGTCGGCGATCACCTTCTGAAGAACACGGTGGTCACACCTACCGGCAACTGCGCTGCAGGCTCCACCGACCCAGCCTGCTCGGTCACCGTGCCGGTGCAGTCGTACGAAGTTGCAAAGGTGGCGAACTCCACGACCGTGCGGCCCGGGGGAGTGATCGACTACACGATCACGGTCACGAACACCGGGGCGGTGCCGTTCACGGCCGGCCAGCCAGCATCGTTCAGCGACGACCTCACCAACGTTCTGCAGAACGCGACCTACGACAATGACGCATCCGGTGGGGCAACCTACACAGCCCCCACCATCGGCTGGTCAGGTGCGCTGCCGGTCGGTGGAGTTGTCCAGGTGAAGTACTCGGTGCAGTTGCCGGTCGGAGCATCGACGGGTGAGTCGTTGCTCAACATCGTGGCCACTCCAGTCGATTCAGCCGGAACGATCTCCAACTGCCTCGTCGGCGACACCGATCCGACTTGCGCCGCGATGGTCACGGTGGCTGCCGCGCCCGCCGACCCCGGCTCGGGACGAGTGACCGCCTTTACCGGCTTGGATATTGGACCCAGCCTGATATGGGCGCTCGTCCTCCTGATGATCGGCACGGTAATCGTGGTCGGTATCCGATTCCGTCCTAGTCACAACTGATCGGACCGGAGGTAGTCGCTGACATGAATTCGACCTTCGTGCCATCCGCACGTCGCCGCCGGGCGATGCTCCTGGCGATCCTCGTTGGTGTCACCGTTCTCGCCACGACGATGTCGGCACCCGCCCTCGCGGCGGTCACGTTGGCGTCAAATGACGGGGTTACGGCTTCCGCCCCGCCACCCGGACTGTCGATCACGCTCTCCGATGCACGGGGCCAGACACAGTCCGGGGCCACCCTGACCTACACGGCGACGGTGTTCAACGCCGGAGCCGTCCCCGTCAGGGGCAGACTGGACGTCACGATACCCAGCTACGCAGCGTTTGTCGGGACTGCCGCTAGCGACCACAAAGGCGCTGACGTCAGTTGGCCAATCGCGGTCGACGCGGGGAAGTCAGCCAGCAGAAAGGTCACCGTCAAGCTAGGTACCATTCCCAAAAGCGAAGTGCGCTTCACCACCATTGCGACCCTCTATCCGGCGGGCAGCGGCACCCAGATCCTGGTACGAACGGCAGACCCCGACGCGATCCGCGGGGTTGTCGACCCTGCGCATACAGTCGGATTGCAACCGTCAACCACGAACCACTCGAACGAGGCAGACGTTCTCCTCATTCCCATTCTGGGCGCAGTAGTCATTGGCGCTGTCGTGCTCCTGGTATGGATCCGCAGGCGTCGAGTCGCTCGGGGGAACAGTGAATAGTTCCCAATCCGAGGCGGTGAAGCCATCGAGGACTCCACACCAATTGCCGGCGCGAGTGGCCAGTGTGCTCCTTCGAGCCCGCTCATCTGAGCGTGCAGCGACGGGAACCAACCGGAGGCGAGCTTGGCAACTAACCCGGGAGCTGATTCAGGCGACGCTGTCTGCGGGCTATCCCGCGACGCTAATCGCAGAGGCCATGGACGTGACGAGTGGGAGCATTCGCAACCGGGCTGGCGGGAGCGGATTCCTTGACGCTGCAGAGTTGCTCGAGCTGACAGATCTGAGTTTCGCCGTTCTGGACCAATGGCGACTCGACGGTCTCCTGCCAAACACAAAGGCGGACGCTTTCGACAAACCGATGTACGCGGCGGAGGACATTATTCTGGGATTGGCGCGACAGGAATCAATCCCGTAGCGGGGCAGCAACGAAAGAGCATTTGTGACGGGGGAACGCGCGCACTTGGGGCGGACACGCGGCGGCAGTAGTCTGCCTCGCCTTCCCGCGAGCCTCCTCGTTCGACCTCGGCTGTACGCATCGCTGAATGAGCTCGCACCGGTTACCGTCGTCCGGGCGATGCAAGGATTTGGCAAGACCACTCTGGTCACGGGATGGCTCGAGAGCCTGCCGCCCGAGGACTATGTCACGATCTGGGTCAGCCTCACCCCCGAGCTGGCACGCCGAGAACAATTTGTCGCGCACCTGAAGCGTCGCATGAACTCTGCCGGCCTATCCTCGGTCACCAACCCACCCGCATCGCCGCTGACCGAGTTGGATGAGGCTCTCGAAGCGCTCGACGATAACCGCAGGGTGGTTGTGGTGATCGACAATGTCGGACACCTCGCCGACGAAGCTCTGGCTGCCGATCTAGTCACCCTCGTCCAACGCCATCGGAATTTGCATCTGGTGCTGTGCGTGCGCGCGCCGCACCCGATTGAACGCCTCGCAGCGGGAGCCGTCATAGTTTCCACTTTGCAGACCGAGGACCTTCAGCTGACTGTTGCCGAGGTTCATGAGCTCTCGGGCGCAATGGGAATTGCAATAAGCCAGGAGCTGGCAACCCAAATGCACGCCGAGGTCGGCGGGTGGATCGCAGCGCTTCGCCTCATGATCGAGTCTGTACGCGTGGCGCAACCGTGGCAGGCGGTCGCGGAAGAGTACATCCGCAATACTGCGATGCCGTCGGGGCGCGAGAAGGCGTTCGTCGATTCTCTGATGCAATATTCGCTCGCGGAGCGTCTTGATGTCGCCATGGTGCGAGACCTGGCGGAGCCCGCGGACACCGGGGCGCTCGATGCGGTTCGCGTGATGGAGCGGCCGGGTCTGCTGGAGCGGCGCTTTGTCGATGGGCGGCAGGTATTTGTGTTCCCAGCCACCTTGAAAAGAATGTTGCGAGAGGGGATGCTGCGGAAGCCTGAGGACGCTCGCGCCTTCCATCGACGACTGGCAACCTGGTTCGCTGAAAATGCAAACCCAGCCGACGCTGTGCTGGCATTTCACCACGCGATAGCGGGTGCGGATTTTGAACTCGCGTATTGCGTTTGGTCCGACCATGTGTTGGCGATGGACATGACCCGGCCCGAGCTCGTCGCCCGTACGCTAAGCATCGCTCCGCCTGATGTCCTCGAGCGATACCCCGGAATGGCGGTCACCAAGGCGGTCTCCTCGGTCATCCCCGGCGATTCCGACGTCGACTCACGAGTTGCAACCGTTCGCGCCCTGGTCGATGCGTCGGATCGCGTAGTGGCCGCAGGCATTGGTGGCCTCCAGCTCCCTGATCTGCTCTACGTCTCGGCTGGCCACATCATCGGCCTGCGGCTGGCTGGTCGATTCGACGAGGCCGCCGCGTATGGGGATCAGGTCGCGGAGCGAGCCGCGAGCCTTCGTACAACACAGAGACCGGCCCACGCGCTCACCGCCTGGTTGGATTTACAGCGTGGACTGAACAGCACCCTGCAGGGGGACAACGACACTGCAATCGGACACTATCGTCGCGCATGGGAGTATGCCCAACTTGGCGGCCCGTCCTATGTCGCGCCGAGCGCGGCCGCTAATCTCGCGATGACGCACACATTGCGAGGGGAACCTGCGCGCGCGAAGCTTTGGGAGGAGCGCTATCGGAGTCGACCCACGGGGACCTACTGGAGCGATCACCTGGTCGGCGTCGGCGCGCACCTTACCGCGGCCATCCGGGCACTGGACCAACTCGACCGCGAGGGCGCCCAGGTCGAGTTGGCGGTGCTCGGAGACGGCTCAGACGCCTTGGACCTCTGGCCGTACGTCGTGTATGTGAACGCCCAATACGGGCTCCTGTTCGAGGACCCCTACGACACGTTGTCCGCGGTGAATCGTGCCATCCACGCTCACGAGCCGTCTTCTCGCAACGCGGGGATCGCCGCGAATCTCATCGCCAGAGCGCGCGCCGACTTGCTCACCGCCGGAGGGGGTGCCCAGCTTGCTCGCTCGAACCTCGTCCACCTCGACCACGGCAATCCGTTTTTCGGCATTCCGTTCGCCAGGCTTCTGCTCCTGTCGGGCGAACCCGGTAGCGCTCGCGGTCTCACGGCGCGCCTACTAGCCAGAGAGGTTCTGACGCCACGGGATCGACTCGACACTCTCATCATCGACGCGGCCGCCGCTGCCCGGACCGGAAATCATGGCGACGCCCAAACTCGCATCGAGAACGCACGAACGATTGCCGACGAAACCGGTATCCGCTCGGCCTTCGCAACGATTACGGCAATTGACCGCGTCACGCTGAGTATCGCTCTGCCTGACTCGGCGTCGCCCCGCCCCACTTACCCGGACCACGCGACACTGGTCCGCCTGTCCCCGCGGGAGCAATCGCTGCTTGAAGCGCTCTCAAAAACTAGCTCGAGGAACGAGATCGCCCAACAGCAGTTCGTATCGGTGAATACCGTAAAGACACAACTCGCAAGGCTCTACTCAAAGCTCGGCACTACTACCCGCCAAGACACGATTGCTAAGGCGCAGCAGCTCGGCCTTCTGTCCTGATGGTTCCTGAGGGCGCTACGCGTGCTCACCACCGGACGTCTGTCGCCCCGGCACTGGCGCGGATAGTGTTTGCAGACATGGCACACGCAAAGCACAAGGTCACGGTTCCCCGTCCGATTGGCGAGGTGTACGACTTCCTGGCCGACGGTCTAAACGATCCGAAGTGGCGACCTGATGTGATCGAGGTGCACCTCGAATCCGGAGCCGCGTCAACTGTCGGCGCTGTCTATGCACAGACAATGAAGGGACCGGGAGGTCGCCCGATCAAGGGCGACTACCGAATCACGTTGGCGGATGTACCGAATCGTCTCGACTTCCAGGTGATCGCCGGCCCGGCCCGGCCAATCGGTTCCTTCGAACTCGTGAAGCTCTCGTCCACTTCGACCGAAGTGTCGTTCACCCTCGACCTCGTGCCGAAGGGGCTGATGAAACTAATGGGCTCCATGATCGCCAAGCAGGTCGAATCAGAGGCCGCGGCCATCCAGCGGGTACCAGAGGCGATGGCGAGCTAGCCGTGCAGATCCCCAAGCCAAGCGAATCTGACAAGCAGGCGTTTATAGAGGCGATGGCGCCATTCGAGGGCGCGATCGTGAAGCCCATGTTCGGAAACCTCGGCGCGTTCGTCAATGGCAACATGTTCGCGGGGCTGTTCGGCTCAGACTTGGGAGTGCGATTGGAGGAGTCGATTGATCTCGACGAGTTGGCCCGCGTCCCAGGCAGTGGCCCATACGGTCCAGCCGAGCGACCGATGAGCAACTACCGTTCGCTGCCCCCGGACTGGGCGGAGCAACCAGAGTTGGTGACCGACTGGGTCCGCAGAGCGTTCGACAAGGTTTCGGCGCTACCGCCGAAGGTCGCCAAGAAGGGGAAGAACTGACCTGCCGAACATGGGTGAAGGATTTTCTCGCGACTGTCCTTTTAGTCGGATCCCGTTCGTAAGAAGGGTAGGAGCGGGAACGACCCGCGAGAAGTAATAGGGAGATCCGATGAGCAAATACCTGCTTTCTACGTACGCAACTGGGGGAGCTGTCGCAGAGATGACGATGGCGCCAGAGGACATGCAGGCATTCATGCAGCGCGTTGCCACACTTGAAGCCGAGATGGATAAGCGTGGCACCTTCGTATTCGGGGGCCAGCTCCACGGCCCCGATGCGTCGACGGTCGTTCGCGGTACTGATGCAGATCGAGTAATGACGGATGGGCCGTTTGTCGAGGCGAAGGAGCACATCGCCGGCTTCTACATTATCGAGGCGGCCGACCTGGATGAGGCGTTGAGCTGGGCGGGCAAAGTGGTGGACGCGATAGGGCAGCCGATCGAGGTCCGACCCTTCGCGGCTGCGGGTCGCGTCGAAATGTGAGGAACGCTGCCAGTGCCCGCCCAGAGATGACCGATGTTGAGCGGGTGTTCCGCGAGGTGCGCGGCCAGGCAGTTGCCACGCTTGTTCGCGTGTTCGGTGACATCACTGTGGCCGAAGACGCAGTGCAGGATTCTTTCGTCGCCGCTGCGGACCTGTGGTCGCGCGAGGGCATCCCTGCCAACCCGGCCGGATGGATCATCACGACCGCACGCAACCGTGCGATCGATGGTCTCCGCCGATCAGCGCGAGGTAGTCACCTGGAGCAACAAGCGGCGACAGAAACAATCCAGCGCGATCTGGATACCGACACGACGGAGGGAGGTTCGATGGGTGACGACCAGCTGCGGCTCATCTTCACCTGCTGCCATCCGGCGCTGCGAACGGAACATCAGATAGCCCTCACGTTGCGATTGCTGGGCGGGCTGAGTGTCGAAGAAGTGGCTCGCTCTTTCCTGGTGAGCGAGTCAACCATGGCAAAGCGTCTAGTCCGAGCCAAGTACAAGATTAAGGCCGCGAACATCTCGTACAGGGTGCCGACCACGGCAGACTTACCGGCCCGGCTGCGGTCGGTCCTGTCGGTCGTGTACCTGATCTACAACGCCGGTGCCGACGATCCCGACCGTGCGCCGTTGCGGGGTGAGGCGATTCGGCTGACGCGAGTGTTGGTTCAACTGATGCCCGACGCGCCAGAGGCGGCCGGGCTGCTTGCCCTGATGCTGCTGTCCGAGTCGAGAGTTCCCGCGCGCATCATCGCCGGGGAAATCGTGCTCCTGCGCGATCAGGACCGGACCCGCTGGGACCGTCAGATGATCTTGGAAGGACACGAAATCGTGCGCGACTGCATACGCCGCGACCAACCCGGGCCCTTCCAACTCCAGGCCGCTATCCAAGCCGTGCACTGCGACGCGGAATCCTTCGATATAACCGACTGGCCGCAGATCGTGGCCATCTACGATCAGCTGTACTCGTTCATGCCTAGCCCGGTGGTGGCACTGAACCGGGCCATCGCTATCGGCGAAGTCGAAGGCCCTGCGGAGTTGCTGGCTGCCCTCGCGGAGATCGAGCCCGACCTTGAGAACTATTACCTGCTGCACGCGACGCGTGGTAACGCGCTACGTCGACTCGGCCGCAGCAACGAAGCAAAGTCGGCGTTTGTTCGTGCTCATCGGCTCGCAGTGACCGGGGCCGACCGAAGATTCTTGGAGCGACAGATTGACGACCTAGAGACAGACAACGACGCTGGCGGCTGATGATCGTCTAGGTTCCTCATCAGCGTGATCACCGTCCGCGATAAATCGGCTCCCACGGCACTCTTTGCTTCGCACGGCTAGCGGGCCCCCGATTCCGCGGGTCGCGTACAGCGCCGTCAGACGCATCGCTACGTGCTTGACGGGAGGATCAGGTCGAGTTGGAATCCTGCCTCTGTGCGTCTCGCTTGCACATGACCACCATGGGCTTCGACGATGCCACGCACGATCGCCAAACCCAGCCCTGCTCCGCCGGTGTGCGTTGTGCGGGAGGCGTCAGCGCGCCAGCCGACGTCGAACATGTGTCCGAGGTTCTCGGCTGTGACACCGGCGCCTTGGTCGATGACGCTGAGGATGAGCTGGTCGTCCTCGAGGGTGTCGGCACGGATCAGAATTGTGCTGTCGTCTGGCGCGTGCCGGACACCGTTGGCCAACAGGTTGCCGATCGCGCGGGTCAATTCTCTTGCGTCTGCCCAGATGATGTGGCCGTCGATGCCGTCCTGAGCGATGTCGATTCCGCGGGAGGAGGCGATGGCATGTACATCTGAGACGGCGTCCGAGACCAAATCGAGGAGGATGACGGGTTCGGGATGGAGTTCGAGCGTGCCCGTTTGGAGTTTCGAGAGCTCGAAGAGGTCACCGACCATCTGGGTGACTGTGTCGATCTTGCCGCGGATGAGGCGAATATATTCGTCGGGGTCAGCCGCAGTGCCTTCCTCTATCGCTTCGGCCATGGCCCGCATCCCGGCGAGAGGGGTGCGTAGGTCGTGCGAGATCCACGCGAATAATTGTTTGCGTGCGTTGTCGAGTTCTGCAACCTGCGCGCGCGCTTCAGCTAGTCGCTGGGAGCTTTCGGCGAGTTCGGAGGAGACGGCATCGAATTCGGGCAGACCCGTTGGGGAGGGCTCGACGACATCGCCGTGGCCGACGCGGCGGGTGGATGCGACGAGGGTGGCGACCGATGACTTCACGGCCGAGCGGGCGATAAGCCATGCCGCGGCTGTGCTCATGATCGCGGAAACTCCGATCACCCAAGCCAGCACGATCACATCGTGGCCGGAGAGATACATCTCGATCGCCACAGCGACCGTCGACGCCGCAATTGAAATCACCGCACCACCGAGCACGATCGCGAGCCTGGCCGCGGCTCCCGCCCTGCGCGCCAACCGCAGCAACAGGAAGGTGAGCACGGTCACCACTGCTGTCGTTGTCAGAGTAGTCACCGCGACCAGGAGCAGTTCGGCAAGTTTCAACATGGAACACCCTCTTCGACCGTCAATCGATAGCCGGCGCCCCACTCCGTGGTCAGGAAGCACGGGAAACGGGGGTCAGTCTCGATCTTCTCTCGGAGCCTTCGCACGTGAACGGTGACGGTGGATTCGTCGCCGAACGCCCACTGCCACACCTCTCGGAGGATCTCCTCCCGGCTGACTACCCGTTCGGGGTTGCGGACCAAGTACAGAAACAGTTCATACTCGCGGGCAGTCAGTGCCACCTCCCGCCCTCCAACCCAGACCCGGCGGTGGGCCGGGTCGACGCGGAAGCGGCCGGCTGTGAACTCCAGCGGGACTGTTGTCGTCGTTGCCCGACGCAACTGGGCATTGATCCTTAGCTGCAACTCACGCAGGGAGAACGGTTTGGAGAGATAGTCGTCCGCGCCATGCTCGAGGCCGGCGATTCGATCGTCCACGCTGTCGAGCGCGGTCAGCATGATGATTGGCACGTTGGAGAACACCCGTACGAGGCGGCAAACCTCGTCTCCGTCGAGGGCAGGAAGCATGCGATCCAGGATCACAAGATCCGGGATCCGCGCCCGAACTGCGGCGAGGGCGCTCTCGCCATCCGCATACTGGACGACTTCGCATCCCGCAGCACGAAGATGATCGGCGACGACAGTGCGCACGGTGGCGTCATCCTCGACGACCATGATC
The DNA here is from genome assembly GCA_030838475.1 of Actinomycetota bacterium. Taxonomy (GTDB): domain Bacteria; phylum Actinomycetota; class Actinomycetes; order Actinomycetales; family Microbacteriaceae; genus Galbitalea. The sequence continues at coordinate 43,706 of JAUZFP010000037.1, read as the reverse complement.
CGGGCTCCAGCTTGCATATCTTCGAGCGTAGACGGGAAGCCTGATCGATTCCGCGGATGAATATTACGGCTCTGAAATGTTCGATTACGGCGTTGAAAGCTTCGGCCAACAGCCCCGCTCGGGTTGATTGTCTTGTGGTTGTCGCCGCAGCTGCGGCAGTCACAAGACACCAGAACAGGACATATTCCTCATGCGCACCAAAACTCTTCTCGCCAGCGGCGCCATCGCAATCGCCCTCGCCGCCGCCCTCGCGGGCTGCAGCAGCGCTCCCACAGCTAGTACCAAGCCGGCCGCCGCGACCTCGAGCGTGAAGCTCACTGGCACCTTCGCTGGCCTCAATGGCAAGAAAGCCGCAGGGAACGTCACCATCACTGGCAACACGATCAAGCTGACCGGGTTCTCCTCCGACCAGGGCCCTGACCTTCACCTCTACCTTGCCAATGGGACCAGCGAGTCGGAGGCTACTGCTGGGGTCGAGATCGCGGCCGTCGCGTGGGACAAATCCAGCCAGACGTTCACAATCCCCTCTGGTGTTGATGCCTCGAAGTACAAGGACCTAGTCGAGCACTGCGACAAAGCCCTCGCCGTCTTCGGTGCCGCGCCACTCTCAAAGTGACATTCCCGACCACGACCCGGGCGAGGGTGGCGGCTATCGTCACCACCCTCGCCCGGGTCGCGCTCGGCGCGCTGTGGATCAACGAGGGACTGTTGAAGTATCACGCCGGATTCGGTCGAGCGGATATCCTCCTGGTCGTACACTCCACAGCGCAGAACCCGAGAGTTCCCGACTTCTACAAATTCTTCACGGCAAACGCCCTGGGTAAGGCTCCCGAGCTGTTCGGATTCGGGGTGCCACTCTTGGAGACCTGCCTTGGTATCGCGCTGGTGCTCGGCATGTTCACCTTCCCCGCAGCACTCGTCTCGATGGCGGAACTGTGCAACTACTGGTTCGCCGACCAGCTGATCACCCAATACCCGATCATGATGGCCCTCTCCGCCGCGGTCGCCGCGTTCGCACCATCGGCATCCCGCTACTCGCTGACTACGGTCGTCCTCCGCACGCGATCTACAACAAATCCATTGGCAGTCGGCCTGCGACGCTGGCTATAGCGACTCTATGAGAGCGCCGTCGGGAATGAGCGCAGTCGTCCCGAAGGCGTCCAGGTCTCGCAAAAGATAGCGGCCACACCTCAACACAACGCGGTGAGGTGTGTCAGCCTGCGAGCAAGTCAGGCAAGAGCGTGCGGCGCAGAACCTCTTCGAGTTTCGCGGCAACACGGTCGCCGTCCGCGTCACCAAGGGAGGCGAGGATGACCTCGCGTGCGAGTGCCGAGGTGGGAATGCCAGCTCGCTCGGCCCGCTCAGACAGTTGGTCGTACTGCTCTTTAGTAAGACGCACGGACAGCACCGCGGGACTGCCGGCACCGGAACGGCGCTGGGCGCGGACACCCGGTCTTGGTGTCACGTCGCGGTTGGCCTCGGCGTGAGCCGCTTCGGCGGCGAGGGTCTCGTCGATGCTCATTGCTGCTCCTTACGAACCTAAGTAGTGACGTTCATCCGTGCTGTTAGCGCGGAACGCGGTTGCGCCCCACAGGTGGTCATCCTCATCGCGGACGGTGATCACGGTGATGAGGAATCCGGCCGAGTCCGACCCGCCGATCGTCCGTGCCGAGAGACCGGTGTCTGAGGCGTAGTCCGGGTCGAACGTCACTCCTGACTTGTCAAGGTACGCCTCGTCTGCCCACTCGACGAGAATGTTTTGCTCCGTCTCGCCCTTCCGTTGCGACTGCTGTTCGGTGTGCTCGCGGCGGTGCAACCAGTCATCCACCCGAACCCGAGCACGCAAGCCCGTCTCATCTCGGCGATTCGCTGCATACGGCGCACTCCACATTCTCTGGTTCGTGCGCGTTGAGACTAACCTTGGGAGTGCTGGTCGATCGCGACGACGCGGCTAGCGGCCGCGGGCTCATGGCGCGCATATTGTGAGGAATCCTGTTTGCTCGCGAGCACGTCGGGAGACAGTGTGCGCCTCAGAGCTTCTTCCATCCTCGCCCCGATGCCGTCCCCATCCGCGGTGCGCAAGGATGCCAGAATATCCTCGCGTGCGAGGGCCGAGGTCGGCGCCCCAGCTCGCTCAGCTCGTTCGGACAGCTGGTTCTGGTCCGGCTCACGCTTGTGTTCCGACCGCTGCTCGATGTGCTCGCGACGGTGTAGCCACTGGGCAATCACACGCACGTGTACAAGTTCGCTACGGATTAAGCGTGAATCAGAGGCGGGCGACGAGATCAGGTGACTCGGTTCCCGGCAGAGTCTGATCTTCTTTGACCTGCATGTTAGAGAAACCCGCTAGTGAAGTTCACCGAAACGCGGACAGACAGGTATGTGTACTCCGATTAGAGTTCGATCACCTTGAGGCTCGGGGAAATTTCTCCTCAAATGTCCGGGCGATGATATTGAGGAGATTGAAATGCTTCCTGCACGATCAACGACACGAAGAAAATCGGCGCAGAGTTGGAAACTAATAGGTGCAGCCCTATCACTCGCGGTTGCGGCGGTTGCTGTCGGAGCGGCGCCGGCTCAAGCGCTAACGTCCACCGATCGGTGTGGATTTGCGACGATGATTTCGGTGCGGGGCACTTCCGAGGCCGCTGGAACAGGCTCCGCCAACGGCGGTCGGACCTACGCATCTGGAGGGGCGGGAGCGACCCTCAGTAGCCTCATTGGCTATGCCAACAGCGAACCCTACTTGCCGGTATACCAAGAAGCCATCTCCTACCCAGCGGTCATCCTCCCGGCAACTGGGCCGACCTTGGGATACATATCGAGTGTGCAGACCGGGATCACTAATCTCGTGGGCGAAATAAACAGCGTCGCTGGGGCCTGTCCCTATACCAACATCATCTTGGCGGGGTACTCACAAGGAGCGGACGTCATCGATGAATCGGTTGGGCTGACGCACTCAAGCCTTGAGACGGTGCCCGCGCTTTCATCAGCGGCGCTGGACCACATCACCTCCGTGTTGTTATTCGGCGACCCTAGGTACCGTCCCGGGGAGGCGTGGGACGCCGCCGGCGACGGCATCGGGGGCGGAATTCTCGAGGCCCCGACCGGACAGTTCGTGAACAACGTGCACCTCACCTACCTCCCACCGAACTACGACACTCTCGAGCCGTCGACTTACGTCCAGTCGTACTGCTTTACAGGTGACGAGTTCTGCCAGAGCAATTTCACTCCAGCAGGTGCAACGATTCACGGCAGCTACGGCGCCTCTACCGTAATTGGTAATGCGTGGGTGTTCTTCATGAATTGGGTCACGGACAACTGAGGTAGTCACCCGCGCCGATAGCTTCGACACGTTGGGGCTGTCGGCGTGGGATGCAGCTATCGGGCGAGGCAATAGACGAACATAAGGCGGGCCCGCAGTCCCAGGTCGCGACGACTCGAAATATAGGTGCAGGTCATTTCATCTCCCCAAAACGGGCTTCACGAACCGTTCACTAAACCCACGTTTGCGGACATTGCAGTGACGGTTGGCCTTGTTCTGCTTCAGATTGTCACCGGGCTGGTCGGGTACATATTCGTCGTTCTTGAGGCCACGCATATCGCGGCATGCAGCCCTTCACAAACGTGCGATCTTCCGCTCTATTACGGCTCCTGGTACCTAATTCCGGCAGCTGTGGTTTGTGCGGTGGTTTTCACCCTGGTCGGATCGATCGTGTTGGGTCGCCGTGAGGCCAACATCAGATGGGCTGGTGCCATTGGCGAGGGCATGGTTTTGGTGATAGTCATCGTCGCGGCAATTCTCAACTGGTGGTCAACCAACTAGCGGGCGCCGCATGAGGGCGGCTCATCACGACTACCGCGTTCGACAAGCGCGGCACCTGGATGGACACCTCCGGACGATTCCCCAGCGAGTGCGCGTCGACACTGACCAAGAAGTCAACCCCAACGAGACCCTTGAGACACGTAGCATCCGGGCGCGTTCACTCGACGGTCAACGGTCGGTCCCCGAGTTGTTCGTATGGCAAGCATCGCCGCATACCTAAGCGCCGCGGGCCGGCGTTATCGGGTTCGGTATCGCAAGCCCGATCGATTGCAAACCGACAAGCGCGGGTTCAAGACCAAGCACGAAGCCGAACTGTTCCTTGCATCCGTTGACGTAGCTAAGGCCAGCGGTCGCTACATCGATCCGACTCGTGCGCGAGTCACCGTCGCCGAGTGGATGGCGATCTACATTTCGACAAGAGCGGACTTGCGGCGTTCGAGCTTGAGTCGAATGGAAGGAGTGACGAGACTTCAGATAAACCCCGCACTCGGTGCCATTCCGTTGGCCGAGCTAACAAGATTGCGGTGCCAACAGTTCGTTTCGCAACTCAACGCGTCCCACAATCCGGGCTCGGTACACAAAGCCGCGACCGTGCTATCAGGTGCAAGGCAGCCTGCCGTCGACGACGGCAGACTGCCCGGCAATCCCGCCGCGCGACTTAAGCTCCCGCGTCAGATGAAGAGACGCAAGAAGTTCCTTACTTACCAGCAGGTCGCAGACCTTGCCTCGGCGGTAGACCGAAGGGCGAAAGGCGAAGGATTCGGGCTGCTGATCTACGTGCTCGCGTACACCGGGCTTCGCTGGGGCGAGCTCGCCGGCCTGCGCGTGCGCGACCTCGACTTCAAGCGGCGGCGACTCAACGTACGAGAGACCATGCTCGAGGTCGGCGGCTACTTCGAGGAGTCCGCCCCAAAGGACTACGAGGAACGATCCATTCCAGTACCGGAGTTCGTCATGAGTCAGCTGGCCACACACGTTGAAGGCAAGATGTCGGAGGACCGAGTGTTCGTGAGCGCACGGACCCAAATGCCGATTCGCAACCAATCGTTTCGGCGGTATTGGTTCAATGACGCGGCGACAGAGATCGGAATTCCGGGACTCACGTCCCATGAGCTAAGGCACACGTGTGCAAGCCTCGCTGTCTCGGTCGGCGCGAACGTGAAAGCACTGCAGAAAATGCTGGGTCACGCGTCCGCGGCTATCACCCTGGACGTTTACGCCGATTTGTTCGACGAAGATCTTGACGCCGTAGCCGCGAAGCTAAATGGTCTCGTCATTGGAATTGACGCAATCCGAGACCACGCATCAACAGACGACACGAACAGCGTTGGCTGAGACCGATATCGTGCGCATCTGCCAAACTAAGGCTGCGCTGGAACGGAGGGCATCGATATGGCATTCCCTATACCGCTGACCTCGAAGATGAGCGGTGCTTCAGTCGATCAGCTTGCCTATTGGCGACGTACATCCGTCCTGATTCCAGAGATCGAGGCCGTCAAGCCCCCCTACCTATATTCGTTCCGTGACGTGGTTGCATTGCGCACGCTGGCTTGGTTGCGAGGCGACCACCCGCTCCAGCTGATCCGAAAGTCTCTCGACACGTTGCGCGAACTCGACATGGTTGAACACCCGGCGAGCTACAAATTGATGAAGCTCGGCTCGAGTATCGGGTTTCAGCCACCGTCGGGGGCTGTAGTGGATCTCGCAAAGCAGCCGGGGCAGGCAGCGATCGGCACCCTTGCCGACATCTTTGCGGAATTCGAGACAGTGAGCAGTCGTAAGGTCGATCCACTTCTCCACCCGCGACAGGGTGTCGAGGTGAATCCGGGTCGACTAGGTGGCTGGCCCACCATCGTTGGCACGCGAATCCCCTTTGACGTCGTTGCCGGTTTGATCGCGGATGGGACGGTATCACCGGAGCAGGTTGCGGATTTCTACCCAGAGGTATCAGCTGACGCGGCGCGAGATGCTCTCGACTTCCAACTCTCGATCACGGGCGTTGCGGCGTGAAGGTTTACCTTGACGAGAATCTCCCTCCGCTCATAGCCCAGCCGCTTGCTGCCGTGTACCAGCAACATCAGTTCGCGACGTATAGAGACGAGCATCTTGCGGGTGTCGAAGACATACCGCTCATGGACGCCCTGAGGGCGCGCGGTTTCGACGCGATCGTGACACGTGATCGAAATCAACTGAAAGATCCTCTAGAGCGAACCGCAGTGCTTCGCTCGGGCATGCGTTGGGTTGGGGTCGCTGACAAGCGTCTGAAAGGTCTCGAGCAGATTACGATCACCGTTGCCACGTTGATGGCGGGCATGAGATTCGTATTTGAGCATGAAATGGAGGGGCCGACTAGTTACGCGCTCATGACCGTTCCTCATACGCAGCTTCAACGCGTAAAGATTAGGCCAATCACCGCGTGAGCTCCGCATCCATTAAGAGTCTTGGACCGGTCCTCAGCGCATATGAGCGCAGGGCGCGACTTGCTCCAGGGCTATTGGTTATCGCACCAATTGCCGACCTTGTAGTTGCGCTTGGATTCGATAAGTATCCGATCGTTGCTGGTGTTCTCGGACTTGTTTCACTGGGCGCGGGCGGGTTTGTGCTCTCACTATTCGTTGGCAACTTCGGTCGAGCGGTTGAACCCGCTTTGTACAGATCCTGGGGTGGCAAACCGACGACACAACTGCTTCGTCGCGACGGTTCACTTCAAACAGCGATCCGCCGCGAAACTAGGCGCGCCGCAATCCAGAAAGTAACCGGGATCAAGTTTCTATCCGCGCGCGCCGAGCGACGCTATGGTTCCCGTGCGGACGAACTTATCGACCTCGCAATATCTCAGGTTCGCCCTCTGGGGCGCAGGTCGGAGTTTCCGCTAATCGAGCAGGAGAGCGCGCAGTATGGCTTCGAGCGGAATTTGTTCGCTGTTCGATGGATCGGCCGTGCAGCAACATATGCAAGTCTCCTCGGGTTCGCGATAGGGTTCTTGCTGCTACCTGAGCACTACTCCGTTTCCTCAGTTGTTGGAGTAATTGTCTGTCTGGCAATTACCGCATTCTGGTCGTTCGCGCCGTCGGCGGAACGGACCAGAATGGCAGGTTTTCGCTACGCAGAACAGCTGCTGAACGCCGTTGTAACCGCTAGCCGGCGAACTGGGGAATAAGAGTCTCGCCGTCGGTTGCCTCTAACCACTCAAAGATCGGCGGCACCAATTGACACTCATCAAATCGTTCTCGGTAGGCAATGGCGACATGTTTTACATCCGCCATAACAGCGACAATTTCACGATAATCGACTGCAACCTAGCTGATCGCGCCGGAGGAATCCTGGCTGAGCTCAAAACTCAATCAGCTGACAAAGACATAACTCGTTTCATTTCCACACACCCCGATCAGGATCACTTGTCTGGGTTAGCCGAACTAGATGACGTCTTGCCTATCAGGAATTTCTACTGCGTCGCCAACGCAGCGACGAAGGATGCGCCGACCGCTGACTTCGATCGCTATTGCGACCTTCGAGACTCTACAAAGGCCTTCAATATCTTTGCGGGTTGCAGTCGAAAGTGGATGAACCGTGAGGGGGACGGGCGTAAGAGTTCGGGCTTGAATATCCTGTGGCCGAAGCTTGGCGACCCGGACTTCGAAATTGCACTCGCCGACGCCAGTGCGGGTCTTTCGCCAAACAACATGTCGTGCATCACCAAATACTCGATGGAGGGAGGTGGCACATTTCTATGGATGGGTGATCTCGAGACCGACTTCATGGAGGCAATCGAAGAGAAAGTTGACATCCCGAAAGTGGATGTGCTGTTTGCGCCCCATCACGGCCGCACGTCTGGGAAGGTGCCTCACGAGTGGCTCAAGAAGCTCAATCCCCAAATGATCGTGATCGGCGAAGCGCCGTCAGAATATTTGCATTACTACGAGGGCTACAACACGATCACGCAAAACTCGTGCGGCGACTTACTGTTCGACGTCGTTACCGGAAAGATTCACGTCTATGTCGCGGAATTCGCATATGAGATCGACTATTTAGTGGACGAGGGGCTGGACCGCAAGGACGGGCTGTACTACAAGGGCAGCCTTTACACGAGTTGATTGATTTTCCCCTAGCCGTTGACTAGGCCGAAGAAGGTTGTAGATGCACATCTCGAGCCGGCGCAGCGACAGACCCTAACTCAAAGTTGCCTTGCAATTCTGCAGTGTCTAGGCCGAAGTCGAATCCCTCAGATGCTTCACCGTGGTACGAATCGCCTCGGCGTATTGGTAGATGTCGTCGAGCGTCGCGATTGCGTGACGTGTCTCGACTTTGTCCTCATCGAGCAGACCGAGGTACTTCTGCTTCTTCTGATTGAAGTGGAGTCGGGCAATTGTCTTCCGGTTGTTGTCGTCGAGAAGGATGCCGAAATACGACTGCGAATCGCGGGCGATAATGCGTTCCGGCTTCACCTCGCTGCAGGCGATGGCCTTCACGATGTTAAAGCCGTCGAGCTCTTCCTGGGTTGTAACAATGCCACCCAGTTGTTCATGAGCAATGGCGCCGCTGCCCATTGCCTCCACGGGTGCATCGTCCGAACTGAACGGGGGTGAGACGAGAGCGGTTTTGAGTCGCTCGTTCACCTGGTCGTTCAGGAACTGTGCGGTAGCTCGCGGCACGAGCTTCTTGAATTGCTCTTTCACTTTCTGGGTGTAGGAACCTTCGTAGACGCGGGTGGCCAGAAGGCGAATCCACTCGTCCTCCGGTTCTTTGAATTGCGCAGCGATGAGGCGTTTGATGGCTCCGACATACTTCAACTCTTCGGCGGCACTAATGATCGAATCGAGATCGAATACTTCTTTGCTCATCTTCACTAATTCAGGAATTAGTGATTCATCAATGCTCTCCATGTCCAACACCAAGAAGGGACGATTATCCATCATGTTTGGAGCGTCTAGGTCAGTAAAAAACTGATAGATCACCCCGTTGGTCAGCACTGCAATTCGTGCCCTTGTAACGGCGAAGTATCGATAGAGCTGAGACGCATTCTCGATTCGAAGGGGCCCCGTTGACTTGCACTCGATGAGGATCTGCACGACGCCATCTCGCATGATCGCGTAGTCGATCTTCTCGCCCTTTTTCATGCCGACGTCCGCTATGAATTCGGGCACGACCTCGAGCGGATTGAAGACGTCGTAGCCCAGGATCGTTGAGATGAAGGGCATCACAAAGGCGTTCTTGGTAGCTTCCTCGGTCTTTACAGACGCACGCTGGGTTTTGATCCTGGTTGCGAGGGCGGTTAGGCGCTCCTCAAACTCCACTGCTACCACGCGAGTCTCCTCATCGAGTCGGTTGAACAAACCCTAGGGCTAAGCGACGGCGCTTGCGAGCATTCTCGGATTCGTGGAAGCTCAGGCTTCTACCGGGGGAGACAGATTGGGTGTCGCAAAGTCCCTCGCAAGACACGAATTGCCCAATCAGATGTGGGCAAAGTGTGGGCAAAACTGAGAAAACGAGTAAACCTCGGCAAATGACGCGTGAAAAATAGCCTCTGATCAGCTTTTTCCAGAGCCCCCTGTCGGATTTGAACCGACGACCTTCGCTTTACAAGAGCGGTGCTCTACCACTGAGCTAAGGAGGCGTACGCCGGGCTCAAGATTACTATGCGTGCCGAACGCTGCTGTCCTACGTCACCAGCTGACAGCGATGTACTGGGACTCCGTGAATTCGAGCATTCCCTCGTGGCCACCCTCTCGACCAATCCCGCTCTGCTTGAAGCCACCGAACGGTGCGGCCGGGTCAGACACCAGGCCACGATTCAGACCCACCATGCCGGTTTCGAGGCGTTGGCTGATTGCGAGGCCGTGAGCAAGATCGGACGTATAGACGTAGGCGACCAGGCCGAATTCGGTGTTGTTAGCGAATCTGACCGCTTCGTCGTCCGTCTCGAAAGTTACAACCGGCGCAACGGGTCCGAAGATTTCCTCGTCCAGGATTGGGGAGTCGGGAGCAACATCCACCAGAACTGTGGCTGGATAAAAGAAGCCAACTCCGTTGTCCGGAGCGCCGCCATTCAGGGCGGTGGCTCCGCTGGCAACGGCGGCGGAAACGAGGCTGTGCACCTTGGTTCGCGCGTCCTCATTGATGAGCGGCCCCAGGTTGACGGACTCCTCCAGCCCATCCCCGACACTGAGCGCGCTCATCCGCTCGGAGAGGCGCCGGGAGAACTCACTCGCGACGGACGAGTGCACATAGAACCGGTTGGCCGCGGTACACGCCTCGCCGCCATTTCGCATCTTTGCCAGCATCGCGCCATCGATGGCAGCGTCCATGTCGGCATCGGCAAAGACGAGGAACGGAGCGTTGCCACCCAACTCCATGCTGCAGTTCACGACAGTCGCTGACGCGGTCGCGAGCAGGATTCTGCCCACCTCGGTCGAACCGGTGAAGGACAGCTTGCGCACCGCAGGATCGTCGAGCATCGCACCGACGACCGTGCCGGATTTCCGCGACGGAAGGATATTGACCACGCCGGCTGGAACTCCGGCATCTGACAGCAGCTGTCCGATCGCGAGCGCGGTCAGCGGAGTATCGCTCGCTGGCTTCAGGATGACCGTGCACCCGGCCGCGAGCGCAGGACCGATCTTCCGGGTCGCCATCGCCGCCGGGAAGTTCCACGGCGTAACAAGAACGCTGACGCCGATGGGCTGATGCGTCACGAGAATGCGGTTCTGTCCGTTTGGCGACACCTGCATGCTGCCCAGCAGTCGCACGGCCTCCTCGGAATACCAGCGGAAGAACTCAGCGGCGTACGCGATCTCGCCCCGAGCATCCGCGAGGGACTTGCCGTTCTCGAGCACGATAAGCCGGGCCAGGTCTTCCGAGCGTTCCTGCATCAGCTCAAACGTCTTGCGAAGGATCTCGGCCCGTTCCCGTGGGGCACGAGCGCTCCAGATCGGGAGAGCTCGCTCCGCCGCACGCACCGCCGAGAGGGCATCGTCAACCGTTGCGCTTGCGACGCTGGCGATCGTTTCGCCGGTCGCCGGGTTGATCACGTCAAAGCGCTCCTGGGTCGACGCGGCGCGAGACACACCGTCGATCACCAGATCGTGGGTAAACCAGCCCGTGAGGTCTGCGGTGTCGGCGTCAGTGTGAGAGTGGCGAATCAGCATGCTGGTGTGTCCTGGGTGGGCTAGTAGGGGTTGGCGACGAAGAGTTCCTGCGCGGGGAACCGGGTCAGAATGTGGACACCGTTTTCGGCGACCACGATCTCTTCCTCGATCCGGGCGGCCGAGAACCCGTCCGAGGCGGGGCAGTACGTTTCGAGGGCGAAGACCATTCCGGCCTTGATCTCCACCGGGTTGTCCAGGCTGTTCAGCCGGGAAATGATGGGACGTTCGTGCAGGCCGAGCCCGAGGCCATGGCCGAATTGCAGGCCGAACGCGGCAAGCTCATTCGCGAACCCGAAGTCCGTAGCCTTCGGCCACACGCTCGCGATCTCGTCGGTGCCAACACCCGCATGCACGGTATCGATCGCCGCATCCATCCACTCGCGCGCTTTCGTGTAAGCGTCGCGCTGGCTCGGTGTCGAGCTGCCCACGGCAAAAGTCCGGTAGTAGCAGGTGCGATAGCCGTTGAACGAATGGATGATATCGAAGAACGCCTGGTCTCCCGGCCGAATAATCCGGTCGGTGAAGTTGTGTGGATGAGGGTTGCAGCGGTCCCCGGATATCGCATTCACCGCCTCGACCTGGTCCGACCCGAGCTCGTAGAGTCGCTTGTTCGCCAACGCGACGATTTCGTTCTCCCTGATGCCGGGCTTCAAAACGTCCACGATGTCCTGGTACACCCCGTCGACCATCGCGGCCGCCTGATTGAGCAGCATGATCTCATCCACGGACTTAATCTGGCGAGCGTCCAGCATCAGCTGCTGCGCATCCACGACCTTCAGTCCCTGGCGTTGCATCTCGAACAGGAACGGCGGCTCGACGATATCGACGCCAACCGGCAGGTCGGCGACCCCCGCTTCGACGAGAAGAGACTTGATCTCCTTGACCGCCGACTCCATGAGGCCCGCCGATGGCGCGACGGCACCGCGCATGCCCAGCATGCCCGGCCGGTTATTCTCCGGCTTGAGCCAGGGCGAGTAGAGCTGGTGGTGCCGTACAGCGGAACCGAAGTCCCACAGCATGGGGTCGCCATCCCGTGTCAGGAGGGCGTACCGAGTCATCTTGTCGCCGAGGGCACCTCCGATCCAGGTTTGGGTCGTGTAGCGGATGTTGTAGAAGTCGAAGAGCAGGAACGCTCCGCACTCACTCGACTCCAGCGACTTCTTCGCGCGATCCAGTCGGTAGGTGCGAAGCCGATCCATGTCGACACGCATCTCGTAGTCGACGTTGCTGTGCCCGGGGGCCTGCAGCGGAATGAGGTTACTCATCGGCGCCCACCTCCAGACCGCTCTTCACGTGAACGTCTTCCGAAACGAGTTCCATGCCTGCGCGTCTGGCCTGCTCGAGAAGGAGCACCGCGAAGTCTTCCTCGAGGTAGCCGGCACCCATCGCGGACGACACGAGTTGGGCGGTAGCCGCAGCGACCGGCATTGGAATACCCAGCTCGTGCGCGGCGGCGAGCCCGAGATCGAAGTCCTTCGACAGCAGTGGGATCGTGAAGGTTGGCGTGAAATCCAGATTGACGATTCCGGGTGTTTTGTAGCGGGTGAATGTCGAGCCCATGACGGAGTCGTTCAGAAACTCAAGAAATGCCTCCCTGCTGACGCCGCCACGTTCGGTGAGGGTCGTGATTTCGACCAGTGACTGGATGACGACGCCAAGGAACACGTTGTGTGCGATCTTTACCAGCCGAGCCACCTCGCCGTCGCCGACATAGGTTGCGCTGCGTCCAATGGTCGTCAGCACGTCGTGCACACGATCGAACGTCTCGCGAGGACCCGAGGCCGCGATCGTCAGCTTTCCCGCAGCAATGACCGAGGGATTCCCGCTGACCGGGGCGGCGAGAAATTGTGAACCGTGCCCCGCCGCGTGGCTGCGAATCGACGCGGACACCGCGAGGGAGACGGTCGAGGAATCGATGATGATGCCCGGCGTTTTCGCATCGGATGTCAGCACGCCCCCCTCACCGATCGTGACCGCCTCGAGGTCCTTGGGCGCAGACACCATGATGAATACGATGTCGCGGTCCGCCAGGTCAACCGGGCGAGCAACGAGGCTCGCTCCCCGCTCGGCGAGGGGTTCTGCCTTAGAGCGAGTGCGGTTGTACACCGCGACGTCGTAGCCCGCTTCGAGGAGTCGCTTTACCATCTCGAATCCCATGCGACCGGCCCCGATCCACCCGATGGTGGGCTTGGCGGTTGTGTTCATGTCTTCCCCTTTGAGGATTGAAACGCCGCAATCGATTGCAGTTCTAGGCCATTATTCAGTCAGAAATCGGCTGCCGTCAACCTTTCGACGATTCTCGGCCCGTCGCGTAGCCGACTGCTAGCGTTGACCCATGTCGAGCCGCGTGACAATTGCGGACGTTGCGCGAGTTGCAGGCGTCCACGCTGGAACGGTTTCGCGCGCGCTCAACCAGAAGACCGAAAACCAGGTCAATCACGAAACGCTGGCTCGAGTTCGGCAGGCAGCCAAGCAGCTCGGCTACGCACCCAATTCGATCGCCCGAGGCCTTCGCACCAATTCCTCGATGACCATCGGGGTGATCATTCCAGACCTCACGAACCCCATTTTCCCGCCCATTGTGCGCGGGATTGACAGCAGGCTCGCGGTTCGCGGGTATTCGGCTGTCGTCGTCAATACCGACGGCAGCGATGACGCGGAGCGTCTGCTGTTCGAGTCCCTGGTGCAGCGCCAGGTTGATGGTCTGATTTTTGCCACCGGCCACAGCGGACACTCAATTGCCGGCGAGGCGTTCGATCGCGATATCAAAGCGGTCATGGTAAATCGAGACTCTGGCGGTGTTCCGTATCCCGCTGTTGTAGGCGATGACGCCGAGGGAATCAAGGCATCACTGCGACATTTGGCCGCGCTTGGCCATCGTCGCGTCATGCACCTCGAGGGCCCGCCGTCGTTTTCGACGAGCCGGATTCGCGCGGAAGCATTTGTTTCGGGATGTGCGGAACTCGGATTGGACGGCCACGTCGTGCCCTGCGCCGCGTATTCGGTTGAGGCTGGGCAAAGCGCAATGGATGACGTACTCGACTCGAAAGTCACGGCGCGTCCGACGGCGGTAGTGGCGGGCAACGACCTGCTTGCGCTGGGTGTCTATCATTCGCTCAGATTGCACGCGCTGACCTGCCCAGGAGATGTCTCCGTGGTCGGCTTCAATGACATGCCGTTCGCCGGCGATTTTCAACCCGCGATGACGACAGTGCGCACCCCGCATTTCGAAATGGGTGCGGAATCGGCGCGGCTCCTTCTCGAACAGATCGACGGCTCGCAACTCTCTGCACTCAAAATCACCCTGCCGGTCGAGCTCGTAATTCGGGAGTCGACCGGGCCGGCACGCTGAGGGCAGCTGATCGGGCCGGTCTCTTGACAGGATTCGAAAGTGGTGCGATTGTGTTGCAAACGATTGCAGTCAATCGTGAGATTTCACGAGACCGCGACCTTTTCTGAACACCTGAGCAAAGTCCTCTTCCGTTAGGAGCAATGATGCAACTACGAATTCACACGCCGGAGGTCCGCCGCTCACGGCGACTTCTCACGGTGGTCGGCGCGGTGTTGGCAACCAGCCTGGCCCTCGCCGGCTGCACCGCCACTACAACGTCAAAGTCGGCGACAAAGGCACCCCTCACCATTGGTGTTTCACTATCGCTCACCGGCGACTTCTCCGACTCGGGCAAGGCTGCGCAGCGCGGTTATGCACTGTGGGTGAGCGAGACGAACAAGGCGGGTGGCGTTCTCGGCAGAAAGGTCGAGTTGAAAGTTGTCGACGATGCCTCGAGCCCCGATCAGGTCGTCACCAACTACACGAACCTGATCACACAATCCAAGGTCAACATCGTCATGGGGCCGTTCTCTAGCCTGCTCACGGTGCCGGCTTCTCGAGTCGCGAGCCGATACCACTACTCGTTCATCGAGCCCGCTGGCGGTGGACCGGCGGTCTTCGCGCAGAAACTGACGAACCTCTTCTTCGTGCAACCGGCACCCACGACCTCGGGTGGCGACGTATTTGCCGACTACATCCTGTCGCTGCCCAAGAGCAAGCGCCCGAAGACGGCCGCATACGCAAAGCTGGATGATCCGTTCGCTGCTCCCATCGCCGCCAACATCCAGAAGCGTTTCGAGGCAGCGGGAATCAAGACCGTCTACGACCAAACGTACCCGGCGGAGACGGCAGACATGACTCCGATCGTGGCTGGAATCGCCGCCGCGAATCCGGATGTCGTCGTTGGCGGCACCCAGGAGGGCGACGCGTTCGCCCAGATGAAGGCGATGATCCAGCAGAAGTTCAACCCGAAGTGGCTGTTCGAGGCGAACGGCGCAAACTCGCCGGGCGACTTCCCTGCAGCAGTTGGGACGTCGAATACCAATGGTGTGTTCTCGAGCGCCGATTGGTACGCCGACTCCCAGGTCGCGGGCAGCAAGGCCTTCATCGCCGCCTACCTCGCGAAGTACGGCGGAACCGTTCAGCAGATTGACCCAACCTCGGCCGAAGCGTACTCGGCCGGCATGCTTCTTCAGGAAGTGGCGAAGAAGACCGGCAAGGTCGATAACGCGACCATCATCAAGACCTTGCACAGCGGCACCTGGCCAACGCTGGTGGGAAACCTCAGCTGGGACCAATACGGTGCGCCAAAGGGTGCCTACCTGCTGATCCAGTGGATCGACAACACGCTGACGACGGTGTACCCGGCGTCGAAGGCGCAAGCCAAGCCCATCGCACCCAAGCCCAACTGGGCCGGATAGAAACGCAGGACTGATCGAAGATGCACGCTCTGATCCAGGCAATCATTCTCGGAATCCTTACCGGCGGGGTTTACGCCCTCATGGCAAGCGGGCAGACGCTCATCTTCGGAATCATGAAGGTGGTGAACCTCGCGCAGGGCGCACTGGTAGTTCTCGGTGCGTACCTGACCTACACGTTGTTCACCACCCTCGGTATTGACCCGTTCGTCTCAATCCTCATCACCACGCCGTTGCTCTTCCTCGTGGGCATCGGATTGCAGTGGGCGCTTCTGCGCCCACTGCATGGTGAGGATGTCGCACAACTCTCACTACTCGTCACCTTCGCGATCGCGCTAGCGATCGAGGGCGCCCTTTCGTTCGCGTACGGCGCGACCCTCACGAATGTGCAGCCCACCTATGCGAACTACAGCTGGACCGTCTTCGGCTATCAGATCAGCCTGGTCCGATTTGTCGCCTTCCTTCTCTCGATCGTGATGCTGGGAGTTCTCTACTTCATCCTGCAGCGCACGAAATTCGGGCGATCGGTTCGGGCAACGGTACAAAACCCGATGTCCGCGCAGCTACTCGGGGTCAACGCGAATCGCGTGTCCGCCCTGGGCTTCGGCCTTGGTGCGGCCACGGCGGCGGCGGCGGGCTCCGTTTTTGGGATGCTCAACTCGTTCAACCCGGGTAGCCACTACGACCTGATTAGCCGGCTGCTTACCATCGTCGTCCTCGGTGGGCTCGGCAGCATCGGTGGTTCGGTCGTTGCGGCCCTGATCATGGGCGTCGCCTCGTCGCTCGTCTCCGCGCTTGCGTCCCCGATCTGGTCCGACTTCACCTTCTTCATCGTTTTGCTACTCGTGCTGCTGCTGCGACCGCGCGGTCTCTTCGGTGCGAAGACGCGAGGGGCACTGTGAAGCGCGCGATCAGCCGGTTCGGACTGCTGCGCGTCGTGATCTTCTTCGGCCTGCTCATTCTCGTTCCCATCCTCGGTGGCCCGGTATGGCTGTTGAACATGCTGATCTTTACGGTCATGTATGCGGCGCTTTCGAGTTCGTGGAACCTCCTCGGCGGTCTGGCCGGATACCCGTCCCTCGGACACGTGGCGTTTTTCGGAATCGGGGCATACGCATTCGCGATCATGTTCCAGGGAAGCGTCGGCGACGGATTCTCGCCCTTCCTCGCGCTGCCTGTCGTTGGCGTCGCTGTCGCGCTGCTGAGCGTCCCGATCGGCTGGGTGTCGATGCGAACGCGGGCCGATGTCTTTGCGATCGTGACCATCACGTTCCTCTTCATCACGCAAACGCTCGCATTCAACCTGAACTCCCTCACGGGAGGCGCTCAAGGCAAGAGCGTCGCACCACCACCTTTTGACGTGTCGACCTACGACTGGCCCTTCTACTACGCAATGCTCGCGCTTCTCGCGGTCGCCATGGGTATCTCCTTCTATTTCAGCCGCTCGAAAATTGGACTGTCGCTCGCCACGGTGCGAGCCGACGAAGACAAGGCGCACGGTGTCGGTGTGCGAGTGACCGCTGTCAAGTTGATCGCCTTTGCGGTGAGCTCCGGAATGGTGGCAATGGTTGGCTGTGTCTGGGCCTACTACGTCGGATTCATATATCCGCAGTTCGCCGTTGACCCGCTCATCACCATCGGGATGGTGCTGATGGCATTTCTTGGTGGCCGGGGGACACTGTGGGGTCCGGTACTCGGATCATTCATTCTCGTTCCCGCCCAGGAGTTCTTCGCGCAGACGTTCGGGGCCAGTGAGCTTTACCTGCTGGCCTACGCTGCGGTCTTTCTCGTGATCATGCTGTTCCTCCCTCGGGGCATCCTGCCGTCGATTTCGGACCGACTTCGACGGCGGCGCTTGGCGGCCGAGGGAGACGCGCGCGATGCGGCGCAACTGTCCGAGGTTCAGGATGCGTCGAAATCACCCGTCACGTCGGAGGTCGCGCGTTGAGCGAGGTACTTCTCGAGGTGGATCACCTCACCAAGCGGTTCGGCGGAGTTACCGCCGTTGACGAGTGTTCGTTCACCGTCAACGAGGGCTCGATCACCGCACTGATCGGTCCGAACGGGTCTGGCAAGACAACGGCGTTCAATATGATCACCGGCTACCTCAAAGCCGATTCGGGGCAGATTCACTTCAGGGGGAACACCATTGCGCGCCCTCGCCCCGCGGACCTGTATCGACGGGGGCTCTCGCGAACTTTTCAGCAGGCACGCATATTTCCTGAGCTGAGTGTCGAGGAAAACCTGGTCGTTGCCGCGGGATACTCCTGGCGCCAGCTTTTCGGTCGCCGGGTGTCGGCGACGGACAAGGAACTCGCTCGACAGATGCTGGCCGAGTTTCGGCTCGAACCCCTCCTCGAACTGCCAGCCTCCGATCTTTCTTATGGGCAGCGCAAACTCCTGGAGTTCGCGGCGGTACTCATGAGCAATCCGAAACTGGTGTTACTTGATGAGCCGACTGCCGGGGTGAATCCGGTCATGATCGATGCCATGGAACGACATATCAGGGAGCGCAACGCCGCTGGCGTGACCTTCCTGATTGTCGAGCACGACATGCAACTTGTGATGCGACTGTGTGATCCGGTCATCGTTCTCGACCAAGGCGCACCAATCGCATTTGGCACTCCCGCCGAAGTGCAATCGAATCCGAAGGTTTTGGAGGCATACCTTGGCGGCTAAGAATTCCACTCCGGAACTGATTCTCCAGATCAGCGAGGTCACCGCAGGCTATGGCGCAGGGCTCATCCTCAAGGGGGTAAACCTTGACGTTGCTCGCGGCGAGATCATTTGCTTGATCGGGCCGAACGGCGCAGGAAAGTCCACGGTTTTGAAAACCGTGAGCGGTCTTCTGCGGCCCAGGTCGGGCGCGGTGATGTTCCGCGGCGAGAACATCAGCGCCCTGACGTCTCGGGAACGGCTTTCGCGCGGCGTCGTCCATGTTCCGCAGGATCGGAGTCTCTTCCCGGCAATGACCGTATGGGAGAACGTCGCGATGGGCGCGTTCATCCTCTCGGACCAGGCACTCCTGCGCCGAAGACTTGCCGAGGTCGCGGAGCTGTTTCCGATTGTCGCCAAACGGCGCAGCGCATCCGCCGGATCGCTGTCTGGCGGCGAGCAGAAGCAGGTCGAACTGGCGCGCTCGCTCATGCTCGACCCCGCGCTTATCCTTCTTGATGAGCCATCTATCGGTCTCGACCCACGGGCGCGAAGCTCCGTCTTTGCCAGTATCTCCAAGCTTGCCGAAGACGGGCGCACGGTGCTCCTCGTTGAGCAGAACGCACGTTCCGGTCTCGCTGTCGCCCACCGCGCGGCGGTTCTTGAAGCTGGGGTTGTCGCGTTGACCGGCACAGGTCAGGAGCTGCTCAACGATCCCGAGGTGGCGCGGCTCTACCTCGGAGCCAGTGCGCGAGGTCCGGCCGAGACCCTCGCAAAGAGCGTCTAACCCCGAGCAAACAGGTCGGGGTGCGACAGCAGCTCAAGCCGGGTGCGCCGGATGTGCCCGAGAAGCACTCGCTCCGCGTCGTCATTGTCGCGCCGTCGGATCGCTCCGACCAGAAGTTGGTGCTCGTAGTGAACGGCGCGATTGCCGACAGGCCCGGACACAAGTGTGAAGGCGCGCCGGTAGTGCTGGGTGGAGTTCCACAGGCGCAACACGGTGTCGCCGAGGATCGCGGTACGCGCGCCACTATATGACAGCAGATGGAACTCTCGATCCAGTTGCAGGAAGCGGGCGACATCGGTCCCCGCCTGCATCTCGTCGGCGAGCGCGGCGAGTCGATCCAGCGCCGTTTCGTCGAGCCCAGGCAGGCTGTAACTCAGGAGAAGGGGCTCCACTCGCTCCCTGATTTGGTAGAGCTCCTGGCACTCTTCGAGACTGAGGTGGGCAATCCAGGCTCCGGTATTTGCCACCAGAGTGACGAGCCCCTCGCTTTCGAGAATGCGGAGAGCTTCCCGCACCGGGAGTCGACTTGCTCCCAGCCTGTCCGCGACATCCTCCTGTCGAATACGCGAGCCCGGTGCAAACTCGCCCCTCAGGATGGAGTCGCGAAGCGAATCCGCGATACGCGAACCCGCGTCACCGCTTCGACTCGGGGAGGGTGTCATCGGGCATTTTCTCCTGGGATTGTGACCGTGGGCTATTCCGCCGGATGCGCCGGATGCCACAGCTTAGTCGCCGAGGTTGCCTCGTACTGCTTGCCATTCGGATAGCTCACGAGTTCGAATTGCATGCCCCACGGACTGAGGAAGTAGATCCACTGCTGCCCTGTATTGTGGCTCGAGCTCGAGGTTGGTCCGTCGAGAACGCGCACGCCGTTTGATTGCAGATGGGCGATCGCGGAGGTGAGATCGTCAACATAGAACGCAAGATGGTGGCCGCCGATATCGCTGTTTCGCGGCTCCGCGGCCGCGCTACCAACGGGCTGGTATTCGAAGATCTCGAAGTTCGGCCCGTAGCCGCATCGGTAGAACCGGTTCTGTTTCATTATTGTGCGCGGGTCGACGTTCAGGTGGGTGAGCATCCAGTCGTCGTCATCGTGACGGAATGGGCCGAGGCTGTACAGATATTCGCATCCGATGATGTCGACGAAGAATCGGTGCGCCTCTTCGATGTCGGGCACCGTGAACCCGATGTGCTCGGTACCTCGTAGCCCGGGGATCCCCGTCGTCATATGTCGCTCCTCGTCATTGAGACTGATTGGATACAAAATACTCGCAATTGGGTGTTTTCTCCCCAAATATGGAGAATTTCTCTACCGATTGGATTCAATTCAGCTTAGGCTGTTGGCACGCACAGCCGATAAAAGGCGAGAACCAATGGAGATAGTGCATGCCGAAACGACGACGTTTGGAACCCGGATCGCCCTGGGTCGAGCTCAGCACAACTCCTGCCGACTGGAAGAATGCGGATCCCGCACTCCTCGGAACGATGTTGAGTCAGCTGCATCTCATCCGCGCATTTGAAGAGACCGTGCTTGAGCTTGCTGGCGAGGGCCTCGTACACGGCCCAGCACATTCGAGCATCGGCCAGGAGGGAGGAGCCGTCGGCTCCATCGTCGGGCTGACGTCGAAGGACGCGATCAATGGATCGCATCGTGGCCACCATCAGTTTCTCGCAAAAGCACTGAACCATGTCACCGGTGGCGTGATCGACCCGAAGACTCTCGTGAATGCCGATGTTCAGACTGTGCTTCAGCGCACGCTCGCCGAGATTCTCGGCCTTGCGCAGGGCTATTGCCGCGGTCGCGGTGGCTCCATGCACCTGCAGTGGTTCGAGGCTGGAGCCCTGGGAACGAACGCGATTGTCGGCGGAGGAGTGCCGCTCGGCGCGGGCAATGCCTGGGCACAGAAGCACGCCGGCACGAGCGATATCACCGTCTCGTACTTCGGCGACGGCGCAACCAACATCGGTTCGGTGCTCGAGACCATGAACCTCGCGTCGGCCTGGAAAATCCCGCTCACCTTTTTCATTGAGAACAACCTCTATGCCGTGTCGACCACCGTCGCTGAGGCGACGGGCGAGCCGAGGCTGTCCGCGCGTGCGCTCGGCTTCAACATCCCGTCGTGGCGAGTTGATGGCATGGACCCACTCGCCGTCCACCTCGCGATGAAGGACGCCGAGAAGATCCTGCGAACAGGTGGCGGGCCCGCCGTCATCGAGGTCGAGGTCTATCGCTTCTTCCACCAGAACGGGTCTTACCCGGGGAGTGCCTTCGGCTATCGGACAAAAGAAGAGGAGGCGGCCTGGCGAGCGAGGGACCCGCTCGAGCGGGTCGGCAACGAGATGCGCACGCTCGGTCTCATCGACGATGCCGGACTGGTCTCTGTGCGGGATCAGGCCCAGGCCGCCATGCGTGATGCGGTCGCCCAGCTGATCGAGCCCGATCCGGAGAACAGCGGGAAGCGGCGCATCAAGCCGGACCTGTGGCCGGACGTCGATTTTGTCAACGTGGGGGTGCGCGGGGACGGCAGTGAACTCGCCGACGTTCGCACGCTCGAACCGACCACCTTCAAGGGTGCTACCGAGAACGTGAAGTTCGTGGATGCCGTCGCCGGTGTCATGGATCGCCGGATGGCCGAGGATGACCGCATCATCATTCTTGGCGAAGACGTGCACAAGCTGAACGGTGGCACAAACGGGGCGACGAAGGGGCTCGCCAAGAAATTCGACGGGCGTGTTCTCGGGACACCTATCAGCGAGAACGCGTTTGCTGGACTCGGTGGCGGGATGGCGCTCGACGGGCGCTTCCGTCCGGTGGTTGAGTTCATGTATCCGGACTTCTTGTGGGTCGCTGCCGACCAGGTCTTCAACCAGATCGGCAAGGCCCGCCACATGTTCGGCGGTGAGAACCCCGTACCCCTCGTGCTTCGCACGAAGGTCGCCATGGGCTCCGGTTACGGCTCGCAGCACCTCATGGATCCGGCGGGAATCTTCGCGACGAGTGTTGGCTGGCGGATCGTCGCCCCGTCATCGGCTGCCGACTATATCGGGCTCATGAATACGGCCCTGGCACTTCAGGATCCGGTGCTGGTGATCGAACACGTCGATCTGTATCAGCAACTGGGGGACGTCCCGGCGGGGGACCTCGACTACTACCTGCCTCTCGGCAGGGCCGCCCTGCGGCGCGAGGGTTCGGACGTCACGGTCATCAGCTACCTCTCCATGGTCGGTCACAGCCTCGAGGCGATCGAGGAGCTGGGCGTCGATGCCGATCTCGTCGACCTGCGGTGGCTCGACCGCGCATCGATCGACTGGGACACCATCGGCGAGAGCGTCAGGAAGACCAACAACGTTCTGATCGTGGAGCAGGGTGCTCGCGGAACGTCCTACGGCGGCTGGCTGTCCGACGAGATCCAGCGCCGCTATTTTGACTGGCTCGACCAGCCGGTGCAGCGGGTTACCGGCGGAGAGGCCAGTCCGAGTATCTCGCGAGTGCTTGAGCGCGCGGCAATCGCGAGGACCGAAGAAGTTGTCGCCGGGCTTGAGTTTGTGCTCGCGGCAAGGGGAGGTTCGCGCTGAAATGGCGACCATCCTGAGGATGCCGGAAGTGTTGGCAAACGCGACAGAGGCAGTTGTCTCAACCTGGACCGTTGAGGTTGGCGCCTCGTTTTCGGCGGGTGACACTCTCGCGGAGGTGGAGACCGAGAAGGCGCTGGTCGACCTGCCAGCCGAGCAGGATGGCATCCTCGGTCGCATTCTCGCCAAACCCGGAGACTCCACCCAGGTCGGAGCACCGATCGCGGTGCTGATCAGCAGCGGCGAAACCGAGGCCGACATCGACGCCCTCCTTGGCTCGACCCCCGCCCTCGCTCCCGCCCTCGCTCCCGCTCCCGCTCCCGCTCCCGCCTCCGCCTCCGCCCTCGCTCCTGCTCCCGCCTCCGCAGCGACTCCGGTCCCCGAGCCAATTCCGGTCCCCGAGCTTGTCGAGGGGTCCAAACGCCTGTTCATCAGCCCGATCGCGAGAATCCGAGCCCGTGAGAACGGAGTCGATCTGACTGCAATTCGCGGAACCGGTCCGAACGGTCGCATCGTGCGGGTCGATGTCGAGGCGGCCATTTCCGCGAGGCCCGCCCCGTCACCGACACGCGCGGTGGCGACCGAGAGCGGGGCCGGTTACACCGCCATCCCGCACACCGCCATGCGCAAAGCTATTGCGCGCCGACTCACCGAGAGCAAGTCGACGGTTCCGCACTTCTACCTGACAACAGACTGCAACGTGGATGCCCTGCTCACCGCACGAGCGCAGGCAAACGAACTGTCGCCGGTCAAACTGTCGGTCAACGACTTCGTCGTGAAAGCGGTCGCGGCTGCCTTCACCGACGTACCCGAAGCCAACATCACGTGGACGGACACACACCTTCGTCGATGGGATGCCGTCGATATCGCCGTCGCAGTCGCGACAGACGGAGGGTTGCTGACGCCGGTCATCCGGGGGGTTCAATCGAAGACGATCACCGAGCTGAGTCAATCCATTGCGGATCTCGTTGACCGTGCGCGCGCGGGTCGACTTCGCCAGGACGAACTGGAGGGCGGCAGCTTCGCGGTGACCAATCTCGGAATGTACGGGACGACAGAGTTCTCGGCGATTCTCAATCCGCCGCAGTCCGGCATCCTTGCGATCGGTGCGGCCACACCGCAGCCCGTTGTTGTCAACGGGGAGGTCGCGGTCGCCACCATCATGCGATGCACGCTGTCGGTTGACCATCGCGCGGTGGATGGCGCGCTCGCCGCCCGGTGGCTCGCCGCCTTCACGAGGAGGATCGAGAACCCGATCTCGATCCTCCTCTAGAAGCCTCTCTAGTCAAGTGGATCGGTACCCCGCGTCTCTGGTCGGTGGCGCGAACCGGTAGCGTTTGACTGACGACCATGACGCACAACATCCCAAAGCCCGCGCCCGCATCCAGGCTTCGCGTCGGCCTCAGTGTCGCACTCGCCACCCTGTGTGGTTGCGCCGTCGCCCTGCAGTCTCGCATTAATGGCCAGCTTGGCAGCGACCTTGGGGACGGCTTCGTCGCCGCGCTCATCTCGTTCGGGAGTGGGCTGATAGTGATTTCGCTCGTGCTGCTTGTGTCCCGGCCGGGACGCCGAGGCGTGACCACCGTTATCGACGCGATCCGACGACGTGAGATTCCGTGGTGGCATACCGCGGGCGGCGTCGCCGGCGGCCTGTTCGTTCTGTCCCAGGGGCTCGTGGTGGGGTTGCTCGGCATCGCGCTGTTCACTGTCGCAGCGGTTGCTGGTCAGACGATCAGCGGCATGGTCATCGACTCTCGTGGGATTGGAACAGTAGCGCCGAAGGCGATCACGGTAACCCGGATCGTCGGAGCAACTCTCGCCCTCATTTCAGTTGTCATTGCGGTGTTGCCCCAGATAAGCGACCAGGCCAACGTGTGGGTGATTATCTTTCCGTTCGGTGTCGGCCTTCTGCTCGGTTGGCAGCAGGCAGTCAACGGTCAGATCAAATCACTCGCGGGCTCCGCTACCACCGCGACGTTCTTCAACTTTGTCGGCGGCACCATTGTGCTTGCCGTCTTCGCGGCCATCAATCTTCTGCTTGCGGGTCTACCGCATGGTTTTCCGTCCAATCCGGTGCTCTACCTCGGTGGCATCATCGGTGTGCTATTCATCGCGGGTTTTGCCGCGGTCATCCCGATCATCGGAGTCCTGCTCCAGAGCCTCGCCGCGGTGTCGGGTCAGCTGCTGATGGCGCTGGTCCTCGACTTCGTTGCACCGACCAATACCGCGGGCGTTGCCGTGTTGACGATCGCCGGCACAGTGCTGACGCTGATCGCGGTCGTCATTGCGTCGATTCGTTCCCGCACGGCCATCCGCGTTCGCCGAACCGAGCGCTAGACCGACGAAATGAAGGATGCCGGGTCGATCGACTGACGCGCATCCGGCTTAGAGTCCGCCGTCTTCCCGCCGATGTAGAGCCACCCGAGCAGTTCCTCGTTGTCGGCCAGCTCGTGTACCCGCCGAACCGCGGCCGAGCGGGTGTGTCCGCCGGTGCGCCACATGACTCCCCACCCCGCGTCGTCCAGCAGCAGGGCGAGAAGGTGGGCGATTCCCGCCGCCGCGGCATCCTGCTCCCACGCGTGCACCTTGAAGCTCTCCTTGTGCACCGCAACGACCGCGAGAAGAAGGGATGCGCGGAGCGGCTTCGCCGCCAACCGGTCGGCGTCCGGGCCGGTGAGCCCGCTCTCCTCGACGAACGCCTGCCCGAGGCGGCGCAGCGCGTCCCCGCGAAGCTCGATGAGCCGCCACGGGCGGAGGGAGGCATGGTCTGGCCCGGTCGCCGCGGCGGCAATCAGGGGCAGCAGCTCTTCCGTGGTTGGCGCGTCCGCGGTGACCCGAGGGTATGACCGCCGACGTTCAACGGCGTCGCGAATGCTCACTCCGGCTTGAAGTCGAGCGACAGGGAGTTCATGCAGTACCGGTCACCGGTCGGCGTGCCGAAGCCGTCATCGAACAGGTGGCCGAGGTGCGACCCGCAATTCGCGCACAGCACCTCGGTGCGCGTCATCCCGAGGGACTTGTCGGTGTGCAGCACGACCGCGTCAGGGTTGACGGACTCGAAGAAGCTCGGCCATCCACTGCCCGAGTCGAACTTCGCTCCGCTGCGGAAGAGCTCGTTGCCGCACGCTCCGCAGGTGTAGACGCCCTCACGCTTTTCGTCGAGAAGTGCACCCGACCATGGGCGCTCGGTGGCGGCCTCACGCAGAATTGTGTATTTCGGCCCAAGCTCCTTGCGCCACTCGTCCTCGGTCTTCGTCACGTTGTAGCTCATGGGCCCTCCTTCAAGGGAAACTCCGTATGCACCATTAAACTCGAGGCCATGCCGGATTGTTCCACGCTCGACCGTGCGTGGGGCGAACTCACCACCGACGAGGTCTACGCCTTTCTCAAGCTCCGCACCGATGTCTTCTTCCTCGAGCAGAAAATCGACGAGACCGAGCTGGATGATCGCGACCGCGAATCCGAGACCCGGCACTACTGGATCTCGGATGACGCCGGAACGGCAGCCTACCTGCGCACCCTCCTCGACAGTGACCCGACGCATCGTGATGCGCACCGCCTGATCGGTCGCGTCGTTGTTCGCGCGGACCGACGGGGCGAGGGCCTCGCGCAGAAACTCCTCGCCGAGGTGATCGCCCGACACGGCTCGGAGGCGATGCTGCTTCACGCGCAGGAATACATCGCGCCGCTCTACGCACGGTATGGGTTCGAGCCCTTCGGCGCGGTGTTCGAAGAGGCTGGCCTCCCGCACCAGTCGATGTACCGCGCCGCCGACGCGTGAAGGAACCGGGGGAGTTCGACGGCGGGGAGGACCTCGAAAAGACCGTCGCCTGGTACCGGAGGTTCGCCGAGCATGAGGCGTCCGGTCGATCAGCACTATTCGAGGGGTGGGCGTACGGTGTCGCCGACGACGGCGAGGTTCTCGCTCTGCTGGGCGAGTTGCCACGACCCAAGCGACAACCCAACCTGCTGTTCGCGTGCTCGCGCCTGGTCGGATGCCCGCTCGTTCCCTACGCCGAGTGGCGCGAGTGGCTGATTGCAAACTGGTCGGCCGTCTCCGCGCAGATGGCGGTCCGCGGGACGCAGACCAACGAACCGCGTCGCTGCGCCGTCCTGCTTCCCGTGCTGGCCAAGGTGGCCGGGCCGATCGCACTGCTCGAGGTCGGCGCATCCGCGGGTCTCTGCCTGTACCCGGATCGCTACAGCTACTCCTACGACGGGCGGCGC
The DNA here is from genome assembly GCA_030838475.1 of Actinomycetota bacterium. GTDB lineage: Bacteria > Actinomycetota > Actinomycetes > Actinomycetales > Microbacteriaceae > Galbitalea. Next base: position 16,744 of record JAUZFP010000037.1, on the reverse strand, counting down.
ATCGACCCAGTTGACGGCCCGAGCACCGTGCTGCTGGAGTGCTCCACCACGGGGGATCCGCCCATCCCCGTGGCGCTCCCAGAGATCGTCTGGCGTGCCGGAATCGACCTCAACCCGCTCGACGTCAGCGATGAGGAAGACACGACCTGGCTCGAAACCCTCATCTGGCCCGAGCAGCACGAGCGGCGCCAGCGCATTCGCGCCGCGATGGACATCGTTCGTTCGGATCCTCCGCGGATCGTGCGCGGCGACGCCATCGACGACCTGCCGGCCCTCGTTGCCGATGTTCCCGCGGGCATCCCGCTCGTGATCGTCAGTTCGGCCGCGATTGTCTACCTGATGCCGGAGCCGCGTGCTCGATTCATCGACTACGTTCGTGCCCTCGACGCGACCTGGATCTCCAATGAGGGTGCCGGAATCGTGCCCGTCGCCGCGGGAAAACTGAACGGGCGGGTGTCGCCGGTGACAGGGCAGATGCTGCTGTCCGTCAACGAGGAGCCGATGGCGTTCACCGGCCCGCACGGCGACCGGCTCGACTGGCTCTAACCACCGTTTCTGAGGATCCCGCCCACCCGGGCGTTGCGCCGGGGAACCGCTCCCGCACGGTCCTAGGATTGCGCCAAAGCGAGGAGGAGTGGATGTCTGCGGAACCGGCGCGCAAACGGGCCAACGAGTCCGAGCTGAGTGAGCGTGACATCCGGATCCTCGACTTCGAGCGCGAGTGGTGGCATCACGCCGGGGCAAAAGAGGCGGCGATCCGCTCCCAGTTTTCTCTCTCCGCCGCTCGCTACTATCAGTTATTGAACGCCGTCATTGATTTGCCCGGTGCGCTGCGCCATGATCCAATGCTTGTTAAGCGTTTATTGCGGGCACGGGATGCGCGCACGCAGGCGCGATCGGTACGCGCGTTCACCCGCTCAGGCAACGAAGGCTCCCCTAGCCATCAATGACACGCAAGGAATCCACGACTAGCCATGGCGAACTTCCGCACAGACCAGTTCGACAACCTTCCTGAAAACGTTGACCGGGTTGGCGCCCACCGCGGCCCGAAGGTCAAGGGTCGCGGCTGGATCACCCTGGCCTGGGCCGTTCTGGCCACTGCCGTGCTGGTCATCGGTGGTCTCTACGTGCTGTCGACGTTCAATCCCTCAATCAAATTCGGTCTCGGGGCGGGCAGCGATCCCACTCCGACCGCGACCGGAACACCGACGCCCGTGATCACCCCGATCGAGGATCCGACGGCCCCCGACGTTGCGGCGCGCAAGATCACGATCACCGTGCTCAACGGAACCTCCACGGTCGGCCTGCAAAACAAGGCAGGCAAGACGTTGACCGACAAAGGCTGGAACGTCATCGCTACCGCGAACTCGACGGCAACCAACATCACGACTTCGACCGTCTACTATTCGTCGGCCGGAGACGAGGATGTCGCGGAAGGCATCCAGATCCTGTTGGGCGCCCACGACATCCAGTTCAGTAACGCGTTCCTTGGCTCGCCCATCACCGTCGTGATCGGAAGCGACTTCAAGGGATAGGGCCCGCCCCCTTTTTCCTGTTCAGCGGGCGTGTTTCAGGCATGTTTAATACTTGTCACGGGGGCTTTCGCGCGCCCCTTGCTCCGCTAATATCTGTGGAATTGGTCGCCTGTTCGGCGCCGCCCGGGTAAGCAAGGGAGTACGACATGGCGAACGGAACCGTCAAGTGGTTCAACGCTGAAAAGGGCTACGGCTTCATCACCGTCGAGGGCGGCGCACAGGACGTCTTCGTGCACTACTCCGCGATCGACATGGGCGGATACAAGGTGCTCGAGGAGGGCCAGCAGGTCATCTTCGACATCGGCACCGGCAGCAAGGGACCACAGGCGGAGTCGGTGCGTCTGGCGTAACCCGTTTCACCCTCTCAGGCGATTGCGCTCGCCTTGCACTCACCCCGGGGGAGTGCCAGAATGTCTTTGGCACTCGACGCCACTGAGTGCTAACGCAGACCATTAGTCCGAGAGGGACAAGTAACACATGGCAAAGATCATTGCTTTCAACGAAGAGGCCCGTCGCGGCCTCGAGCGTGGCCTCAACATTCTCGCCGACGCCGTCAAGGTGACGCTTGGCCCACGCGGCCGCAACGTCGTGCTGGAGAAGAAGTGGGGCGCGCCAACCATCACGAACGACGGTGTGTCGATCGCGAAGGAAATCGAGCTGGACGACCCCTACGAGAAGATCGGCGCAGAGCTGGTCAAAGAGGTTGCAAAGAAGACGGATGACGTCGCCGGCGACGGAACGACCACCTCGGTCGTTCTCGCCCAGGCGCTGGTTCGCGAAGGCCTGCGCAACGTCGCGGCCGGTGCGGACCCGATCAGCCTGAAGCGCGGAATCGAGAAGGCCACGGCCGCCGTCATCGAGGCGCTTGTCGCCTCGGCGAAGGAGATCGAGACCAAGGAAGAGATCGCGGCCACCGCATCCATCTCTGCTGGTGACCCCGAGATCGGCGCTCTCATCGCAGAGGCCATCGACAAGGTCGGCAAGGAGGGTGTTGTCACCGTCGAGGAGTCGAACACGTTCGGCACCGAGCTCGAGCTCACCGAGGGTATGCGCTTCGACAAGGGTTTCCTGTCTGCCTACTTCGTCACCGACCAGGAGCGCCAGGAGACGGTCTTCGAGGACCCATACATCCTGATCGTCAACAGCAAGATCTCGAACATCAAGGACCTGCTGCCGATCGTTGACAAGGTCATCCAGGACGGCAAGCAGCTCCTGATCATTGCCGAGGATGTCGACGGCGAGGCACTCGCGACGCTGGTCGTCAACAAGCTCCGCGGCATCTTCAAGTCGGTTGCCGTCAAGGCTCCCGGCTTCGGCGACCGTCGCAAGGCGCAGCTGCAGGACATCGCAATCCTCACGGGCGGCCAGGTCATCTCCGAGGAGGTCGGCCTCAAGCTCGAGAACGCAACGCTCGACCTGCTGGGTAAGGCTCGTCGTGTTGTCGTCACCAAGGACGAGACCACGATCATCGACGGCGCCGGCGACGAGGACGCAATCGCGGGTCGCGTCAAGCAGATCCGTGGCGAGATCGAGAACACGGACAGCGACTACGACCGCGAGAAGCTGCAGGAGCGCCTGGCCAAGCTGGCCGGTGGTGTTGCGGTCATCAAGGCTGGGGCCGCGACCGAGGTCGAGCTCAAGGAGCGCAAGCACCGCATCGAGGACGCCGTTCGCAACGCGAAGGCCGCCGTCGAGGAGGGCATTGTTGCCGGTGGTGGCGTCGCGCTGATCCAGGCCGGCAAGATCGCGTTCGAGTCGAAGGCCATCAAGGGTCTTGTTGGTGACGAGGCGACCGGCGCGAACATCGTCAAGGTCGCAGTGGATGCCCCGCTCAAGCAGATCGCACTCAACGCGGGCCTCGAGCCCGGTGTTGTTGCCGACAAGGTGCGCAACCTGCCCACCGGTCACGGCCTCAACGCCGCAACCGGCGAGTACGTTGACATGCTCGCCGCGGGAATCAACGACCCGGTGAAGGTGACCCGTTCGGCCCTGCTGAACGCCTCATCCATCGCCGGTCTGTTCCTCACGACCGAGGCCGTTGTCGCCGACAAGCCCGAGCGCACCCCTGCACCGCAGGGTGACCCGTCGGGTGGAATGGACTTTTAGTAGTCGAGAAGCGCGAAGCGCTTCGAGGCTGCTAGGTCGAGTGATCCGCCTTTCCGGCGGATCGTATCGAGACCCAAGTCGTGGCCAAATGCAAAGGGCGGTTCCCCACGGGAGCCGCCCTTTTGCGTCCCAACGCCCCCGAGCACCGGGAGAACGTGGCGGGAGAAACTGCAACTCGTGGGCGGAGATCCTGTTCGATGGGCGGAGCTACAACGCCGCCCATCGCGGCGTTTCTCCCTCCACCTCACGGGAACGGGAGCAGTCGGCCAGTGTTCGAGGCTAGCGGCGACGCAGGAGAACGAATGCCAGCGCCGCGATAATCAGGATGACCGCGATGATGATCAGCAACCAGATCAGCCACGGCATCGGGCCGTTCGACGAGGTCGGCACGGGTGCCGGCGTCGTGGTGGCGCTGGCGCTCGGTGACGGGCTCGCGCTCGGGGTCTCGGTGGGCGTTGGTGTCGCCGTTGGGGTTGGTATTGGCAACGTCACGAGCCCGGATGGTATTGGCGTCGTGGCGTGATGGTGACTGCGCGGTGTGCTCGGCACGACTGGCGCTGGGGGAGTCGGCTCATCGCCGCAGGCGGGTGCGTGCACCGAGGTGTCTATCTCGACGAACACTGCAACCTGGTCGCCGAGTTCGGTTCCGTCGATGGGCACGAAGCAGCCGTCGTGAGTCGAATCCAGGCTGGAATCGGTGATGTATGGATCACTGACCGGCACGCCTCCGCCCAGAGTGAAGTAGATCCAGTGGGCAATCGCGTACCAGTGACCGCTGCCGTCATTGATTCTCACCCGATAGCTTCCGGGAGTCGTTCCGTCGAGGAAGACGTCAACAGGCGAACTCGGGTCGATGCTCTCGTTGTCCGCGAGCGCAAAACCTCCCGCTACGGCGTTGTAGAGCACTACATTGCCTGTGGTCAGTTCTCCCCCGCTGATGCCATCCGTCGTGTCCTGCTCCAGATCAAACTCGACTGTTTTGATCAGAGCGAAGTCGATACCCGGTTGGGTGGCGCCTGCACCAACCGTGACCGCGTCGAAGGTACATCCACACCCGTTGTGGCCGTTGTAGGCCTGATACTCGTAACCGTTGTCGCCGCCGGACTCGACGAGATAGTTGGTGTCGGCAACGACTTTGATGACGTAGTTTCCACTCGCGTCGGTCAGGTTTTCGGCGTCGTACTCGTGGGGACGAACGGAGTCGTACGCGTCGACAAGTTCCCCGACCACGGGCGTGCCCAGGTACGTCACGGCCCCCGTGATGTACCCGGCCGCGACGAGCGTGACGTCGTCGGTCGCATCGACCGAATCGACTATCCCGGGAGCGGCGGTATCTGTGCCGAGCGGTTCGTCGAGGCCGGCACCGAAATAGGTAGTGAAGAGGGGCACATCGTAGGCAGCGACGGAGAAGCGCAGGTCATACACGCCCGTAATTGCCAAGCCGCTCACCGAATAGCTTCCATCTGCTGCGACCGCCGCCGTCGACGGGTAGTGCCACGAGCCACCGTTGTAGTCGCCGAGCGACACCTGCACGGCCCCGGCGGGATAGCCGGAGATGTCGTTTGACACGTGTCCTGAGATGGTGAATACGCCCGTCGCCGACGCCGGCGCCGCGATCGAGACCCCGAGAAGTGCGAGGGCAAGTGCTGCGAGTGCGCTGAGGACGCGGCGGAAGGCTGGGGGCGTGGGGTGGCTGCGTCGCTGCAACTCGGGCCTCTCGGGTTGGGCAACGAAGTGCTGCAGCGGTCGTGGGTGATCCGTGGCAAATGCTAGCAGTCCTCGACCCCCGGCCTAGCGCTGGAACAGCCTCGCGTTCGTGGTCTCCGCCTCGGCGTACTGCTGCGCGGCAGCCCCGAGCGCGTGGCCGATCGAACCGAGGCTCTCCTCGACCCGAAGTTGTGTCGCGCGCCAGTCGCTGACCACGGATTGGAAGGCGGATGCCGCAGCCCCCGACCAGGAACCCTGCAGGTTCACGAGCTGCCCGAGCAGGGCACCCGATTCGCCAGAGAGTCGCTCCATTGATGCATGGATGGAGGCCGTCGCGCCGAGGACCGCCTCGCTGTCTACCTGATATGTCGTCATGCAGCGACGTTAGATCGTGCTGTCACATGCGACCGACACGCGTGGCCGCAAGGTGGATGGAGGTGGCGAGCTACGCGTCGTGGAGGAGGGGAAGCCGGACGCGGAAAGTCGCGCCGCCTCCGCGAGTGGGGACGACATCCACTGTCCCGCCGTGCGATGCGACGATGGATGCGACGATCGCGAGCCCCAGGCCGCTGCCGCCGGTGTCGCGGTTGCGTGAGGAATCCGCGCGCCAGAACCGCTGGAAGATCTTCTCGCGGATCTGCGGCGGGATGCCTTCGCCGTGGTCGATCACGGAGATGTACGCGGAGTCGCCGGGCTCATCGACCTGAATGCCGATCTCGATCGGACTCCCCGCCGGAGTGAAGCGGATCGCATTGCCCATGAGGTTGGTGATCACCTGGCGGATCTTGTTCTCCTCGGCGCGCACTGTCGCGGTGGGCGGGTTCGGATCATCCACGAGGACGACCTGGGTCGCGAGGGGTTTCGGGGCCCGCGGACGGCGCGTAGTGAGGCGGGCGAGCGTCGCGCCGGCCAGGGCCATGCTTCGAGTCGCGACCGATCCGGTGCGCAGCGACGGTGCTGCCACCGCTTCGATCGGTGCCTCTACGAGGCGCTCCGCAACGATCGGTTCTGTCACAATCACCCGCACGGTGCGATCCGGCGAGGATGCCATCGCATCGAGGGCGGCGTCGTTGGCGAGCGGCACAAGGTCGACCGCCGTGAGATTGAGGGGCTTGGCTTCGTCGATGCGCGCGAGTTCGAGCAGGTCCTGCACGAGCTCACCCATCCGGATCGCCTCCTTCTCGATGCGCTCCATCGCCTGCGCGATCTCCTCCGGCGTGGACAGGGCCCCCATCCGGTAGAGCTCGGCGTATCCGCGTACCGAGACGAGCGGGGTTCGAAGCTCGTGGCTCGCGTCGCCGACGAACCGGCGCATTTGCTCGACCGTTCTCAGCCGGTCGGCGAAGGCGGCGTCGATGCGGGACAGCATTGTGTTGAGCGACTCGTTCAGCCGGCCGACTTCCGTGTTTCGCGGGGCACGTTCGAGTCGCTGGCTGAAGTCTCCGGCCGCGAATCGGGCCGCCGTCTGCTCAACCTCCCGCAGGGGCGCGAACGTCGAAGTCACGAGGAGGCGAGTAAGCGCGCCGCCGAGCACCACAACCGTGAGGGCGAAGAACAGGAAGATCAACGCGAACTGCCCGATGATCTGCTCGTTCTCGCCGAGGTTGTAGGCGACGATGACGGCATTTGCCGCTTTGCCATCGGTGCCGACTAACGGAAACCCGACCGCCTCCCAGTGCGTGTCGTCGGTCTTGTCACTGAGCGTGAACGCGACCCCGGACTTGATGACCTTCGGCAGTGTCTTGCTGCTCACCATTGGGCTGGTGGCGCCATCCGGTTCGTTGATGCACACGGTGGAGCCGGCCGAATTAACGACGGCGAAGTAGTAGCGAGGCTGAATCTTCGCCGATTCGGAGCAGGCGACCGTCGCGGCCTCGGCGGCACGACCGGCATAGACGTCGATCTGGGTCGTATAGACCTGATTGAGCAGGTAGCTCCGCAGGAAGCTCATGGTGCCAACGCCGGCAACCAAAAGCCCCAGGGTCAGCAGCATCACGGTGACACCCGTGATCTTTCCGCGTAGTGAAACCCCGTTCCACCACTCCGTGAGCTGCTCGTGCATTAGGGAGTAAGGCTAAACCTTTGCAGCGCGAAGCATGTATCCGAACCCACGCTTGGTCTGGATGACCGGCTCCTCCGAGTACTGGTCGAGCTTGCGGCGCAGGTACGAGATGTAGCTCTCGACGATGCCCGCGTCGCCGTTGAAGTCGTACTCCCAGACGTGGTCGAGGATCTGAGCCTTCGACAGCACGCGATTCGGGTTGAGCATGAGGTAGCGGAGGAGCTTGAACTCGGTGGGGCTGAGTTCGACCTGCTCGCTGCCGATGGTCACCTCGTGGGTGTCCTGGTCCATGCTGAGTTCGCCGGCGCGGATGATCGCTTCCTCGTCGTCGTGCATGGTGCGACGAAGGATGGCCTTGAGTCGCGCGACAATCTCGTCGAGGCTGAACGGCTTCGTGACGTAGTCGTCGCCGCCGACCGTGAGGCCGGTGATCTTGTCTTCCGTGTCATCCTTCGCGGTGAGGAACAGGATCGGTGCTGTGTAGCCGGATGCCCGCAGCCGCTTGGTCACGCCAAACCCGTTCATGTCCGGAAGCATGACGTCGAGGATGATCAGATCAGGCTCCTCCTCCAGCACGGCGGAGATCGCGCCGGCGCCATTGCCCACGGCGCGAACGGCGAAGCCGGCGAATCGCAGGCTCGTGGTCAGGAGGTCCCTGATGTTGGGCTCGTCGTCGACAATCAGGATCTTGGGGCCATCAGTCATAGGCTCAGTATCTGCGCGTTCCCTGTGAGGTTTCTGGGAGATGATCGCTTGTCCACGGTGCATGCTCTGTCACCCGTAATACAGTTCAGCTTGTGGACTCTGACGCGCAAAGCACCAGGTTGATCGGCGGTCGCACGTTCGATTTTGCCCGTCAGGTCGCAGTGATGGCGATCGTCAATCGCACGCCCGATTCGTTCTTCGATGATGGGCGAACATTCGGCCTCGAAGCGGCGGTGCGCGCCGCGCTCGCCGCCGAGGCTGATGGCGCCGACATGGTCGACGTCGGCGGCGTGCCGTTCGGTCGCGGACCGGTCGTGTCGACGCAGGAAGAACTAGACCGCGTCGTTCCCGTGATCTCGGCGGTTTCGGCAGAATCCGGGATTGTGATCTCGGTCGACACCACGAGTGCCACGGTCGCACGGGAGAGCATCGCCGCTGGCGCATCCATCATCAACGACACGAGCGGCCTGTTCGATCCCGACATGGCCGAAGTCGTCGCCGCGTCATCCGCGACACTCGTACTCACCCACAGCCTGTGGCCGCCGCGGAGCGAACCGGTTCGGCCCGAGTACGACGACGTCGCCCTCGAGGTCGTCAGCTTTCTGCGAAGTCGAATCTTCATCGCCCAGGATGCGGGCATTCCCATCGACCGGCTCATCGTCGATCCCGGGCACGACCTCAACAAGAACACCTTCCACACGCTGGAGCTGACTCGACGCCTCGACGAGGTCACTCGGTTGGGACCACCGACTCTGGTGGCGGTCTCCAACAAGGACTTCATCGGCGAAACCCTGGATCGAGAAAAACAGGACCGGCTCGAGGGAACAATTGCAACCGCTGTCTTTTGCATCCTTAAGGGGGCGAGGATCGTTCGTATGCACGACGTTCCCGCCACGGTCGCGGCCGTTCGGATGACCGAGGCTCTGCTCGGTTTCCGGGAGCCCGCGTACGCCCGACACAACCTGGAGTAATCGTGGTCGACATCGTCTCTGTGCTGCCCGATCTGGCTGGCGATCTTGATGACATCGCAATCGGCGATCACTACTCGTCGAACGCGGGCTCACCGTGGCTGCGGGTCAACTTCGTGTCCAGCGTCGACGGCGCGGCAACAGTCGACGGAAAGTCGAGCGGGCTGGGCGGCGAGGCGGATCACCGCGTGTTCGACATCCTGCGCACCCTCTGTGACGTGGTGCTTGTCGCCGCGGGCACCGTCAGGACGGAAGGGTACGGCGCGATGGTTCTCGATGCGGCGGCGGTCGCGGCGAGAGTTGCGGGTGGCCTGAAGCCGCAGCCCAGCTTCGCGATCGTATCGGGATCTCTCAACCTGGACCCATCATCGGACGTGTTCGCGAAGGCACCGGTTCGACCCCTCGTCATCACGACCGAATCGGCACCACGGAATCCGGCTCTCGCCGCGGTCGCGGACATCGTCACCTGCGGCTCGACGGCGGTGGACCCGGTGGCCTTGGTGCGGGCGCTCGTCGAACGGAAGCTGACGCGCATCCATTGCGAGGGCGGGCCGTCTCTGTTTGGCGCGCTGCTCGCCGCCGACGTCGTCGACGAGCTGTGCCTCACGGTGAGTCCGCTGCTGGTCGGCGGCGATTCGGGCCGGATCGTGAAAGGCGACGTTCCTGATGTGCGCGCAATGTCACTCGCGGGGATCCTTCGTTCGGAGGACACGCTCCTCCTGCGCTACGTTCGCGCCCACTAACCCCATCGAGGTTGCGTCAGGCTGCTTCGCCGAGGTTGTCCTGATCGAGGATCGTGTAGCTGTAGCCCTGCTCGGCGAGGAAGCGCTGGCGGTTCTGGGCGAAGTCCTGGTCGACGGTGTCGCGGGCGACCAGCGTGTAGAAGTTTGCGGGGAGTCCGCTCTCCTTCGGGCGCAGAAGTCGACCGAGACGCTGCGCCTCCTCCTGACGCGAACCGAACGAGCCGGAGACCTGGATCGCAACCGTCGCCTCCGGCAGGTCGACGCTGAAGTTGGCGACTTTCGACACGACCAGCAGCTTCGTGGTGCCGTTGCGGAACTCCTCGTAGAGTCGCTCGCGCTCATCCACCGGCGTCGCGCCGGTGAGCTTGGGTGCCTTCAGCACATCAGCCAGCTCGTCGATCTGGTCGAGGTACTGCCCGATGACGAGGATGCGCTCGCCCTGGTGCTTCTTGACGAGCGCCTTGACGACGCCAAGCTTCGCAGGCGCGGTGGCGGCAAGCCGATAGCGCTCGTCGTCCGCGGAGGCGGCGTACTCGAGGCGCTCCTGCTCGGGGAGGTCGATACGAACCTCGTAGCAGGACGCGGGGGAGATGAAGCCCTGCGCCTCGATCTCCTTCCACGGGGCATCGAAACGCTTGGGGCCGATGAGGCTGAACACGTCCCCCTCGCGGCCATCCTCGCGAACGAGCGTCGCCGTGAGGCCGAGACGGCGACGAGCCTGCAGCTCGGCGGTGAGCTTGAACACCGGTGCCGGCAGCAGGTGAACCTCGTCGTAGATGACGAGACCCCAGTCGAGCGCGTCGAGGAGAGCGAGGTGCGTGTATTCGCCTTGGCGTCTCGCGGTCAGGATCTGGTAGGTCGCGATCGTGACGGGCCGAACCTGCTTGACGAGACCGGAGTACTCGCCGATCTCCTCCTCGGTCAGCGTCGTACGTTTCAGCAGCTCGCTGCGCCACTGGCGTGCCGACACGGTGTTCGTGACGAGGATGAGCGTGGTCGTCTGTGCCGTCGCCATCGCGCCGGCCCCGACGAGAGTCTTGCCCGCGCCGCACGGGAGCACGACGACACCCGAGCCGTGGTCGAAGAAATTACTGACGGCCTTGTTCTGGTACTCGCGCAGGGCCCAGCCATCCTCGACGAGCGACATCGGATGCGGAGTTCCCGGCGTGTACCCGGCCAGGTCCTCGGCCGGCCATCCGAGCTTGAGGAGCTCCTGCTTGAGCTGCCCGCGTGCCCAGGCCTGGATGACGTAGGTCTGCGGTCCGCGCTTCTCGAACAGCAGCGCGGCAATCTTGCGGGCGCGGGTGATCTCGCTGAGGACCGCGGCGTCTGTCGCGGTGAGAGTGAGCGCGCCATCCTCGGCTCGTTCGATCACGAGGCGGCCATACCGGCTGACCGTCTCGGTGAGGTCGACCGAGACGCTCTGTGGGATCGGGAAGCGGCTGTACTTCTCAAGAGTCGCGAGCATGTCTTCGGCGGTGTGACCGGCGGCGCGCGCGTTCCAGAGACCCAGACGTGTGATGCGGTAGGTGTGGATGTGCTCGGGAGCCCGCTCAAGTTCGGCGAAGACGGCCAGGTCGTGTCGCGCATCCTCCGCGGCCGGGTGCGCCACCTCAAGAAGAACGGTGCGATCGCTCTGGACAATCAAAGGACCGTCGGGCACAGACATCCTTGAAGCCTAACTGGGCGGAGTTACAGCGGCTGGCCCCGGTCCGTGCGGAACGAGTGCCCGCAATTGGAGCGAAGCGACAATCAGCTCTTCGAAGGCGCCGCCGGGTGCCGCAGGAACAGCTCCAGCGGGCGGGAATGCGGGGCGCCGCAGGGGCGGCGGCGCCCTATTTATTCAGCCGGGGCGACAGCGGTGATGCTCGCCAAGGGGAGGGTTCGCTCCAGGTCGGATCTGCGATCGCGCGCCCGCAGCCTGCCGCCCGCGAGGCTGGCGGGCTCGAGCTGGAGGTCGATGGATGATCCATCCGGCATCGCCACCGTGACCGTCAAACCGATCTTCGCCTTGATCGCCGTGTCGAGCTGGCGTTCCAGCCAGGCCTGGCCATCCTGCGCGACCGTGGATTCGCCGATGAGACGCAGCCGGCTGACGATCGCCTCGGCAGGTGATTGCTGCACCGGTGCGCTCGACCGTGCCGCGCGGGCGCGGTCAAGCAGGATGATCGTGCCGGAGGCGTCCTCGGCCGCGATCGGATATCTCGCCTCACTGAGCGACCAGAACACGACCTGAAAGTCGAAACGACTCACCGCCTTGTAGGGTCCGATGCGCGTGAGGCCGAGCGGGATCAACCCGTGGTCGACCATGATCGCGGACATGAGCGTCGCATCCTCGGCCGTGATGTAGCTCTGCGCACCCTGTTGGTCGGCTGCCGTCGGAGGCTCAATGATCGCGCCTACTCGCAGAGAGCCGAAGCGCGCCGCGGCCCCGACGATGAGGTACTCGAGCGGCTGCGGGATACCGGTGAGCGCGATCTCATTCAGGAAGTCGCGGATGGTGTCCGCGGTCTCGCCGGTCGTCAACGCGCGGTTGATGGTGCCTTCACTCACCCGGTAGGTGGTCGCGAGGGTCCGGGTCTCGACATCGGCGATCGTGCGCAGGCGGGCATCCAGGCTGGGCAGCAGCGGACCGGGGGCGACGATCGAGAGATCGTGCTGGAGGTAGACCTTGTCGATCTCGGGCGGGAACAGCGACGCCATCGCCTTCGCGGCCGCGTCCTCGCCGTTGGTCAACAGCGCCTTGCCGGCCGTGCTCGGCGTGTGATTTGCGGTAATGCCGAGGATCTCGGCCTCCCGCGAGAAGGCAAGGGTGCGGTCACGCATCCACGTTCCGCCAGCCGGGTAGAGCCAACGCACGTAGTCGACCAGGCGTTCACCCCAGCTAGCACCGGCCCGCGTTGCCAGCAATGTACGGATGTCGTCGGGAAGACGTGCAAACCATGCACCGGCCAGGCGCGCCCAGCGTTCGTCGTTCGACCGCAGCATCCACTCCGTCGAAATGTCCGTGGGAAGCCAGGTCCCGCCATCCAGGCTGGCAAGGTCCGCACGAGATGCGATGTCGACGAGGGGGGCGACGTCCTCGAGCTCGAGCGTCATCGCGGTCGCGAGTCGCTTGGTTTCGGGTAACGCGATTCCTCCACGTGCCAATTCCCGTGCGGGTTCTCGCTGGAGTTCGGCGAGTAGCGCCGCGACGGCGTTTGTCGCGTTGAAGGCGTGTTCGCCGGCGGCGTGGTCGATGAATCGGGTATCGGACGAACTGACCGGCATCAGGCTCGCCGGGGCTGGTTCACCAACGAGTTCGTCGACGCTGGGGAGTCCGATTGATGGCCAGCTGGCGAGCTGTTCGGTTACCGGTTCGTACGAAAGCCAGCCGTCATCGTCGCGATCAATCAGGGCGAGCGAATACGCGTGTTCCAGTTCTGGCTGGTCGGATTTCGGCGACAGCGTCGCCACGGCAGCGAGGGTGGTTCGATCGAGCCCCGCGAGTGCCTTCTGGATGCTTACGGAATCGAGGAGCGAATCCGCAAGATCGAAGAAGTCGCGCACACGAACATCCCGCACCTCGCGCAGGGTGAGCAGGGCCACCAGTTCTGTATCGCCCAGATCCCGCAGGCGACCGGCCAGCGAGAGAGTGGACTCGCTACTTGCCGTCATCCTTAGCGGCTCGGCTACGGCGTGCGAAGGTGATACCAAGCAGGACGAGTACGAGAATCAAACCAAGCGGCAACGCCAGCAGCGGAACGAAGTTGACAGCCTGCCAGACTCCGACACTGGTGTTCTGCTTGGTGGCCGCGCCGATCAGCAGCGCCGCGATCGAGAAGATCGCCAGCCCGATCACCGATGCGATCACATAGCCGAGCACGCGCTGCACGCGCGAAGCCCCGGCGGGCGGGGGCGTCACTACAGGTTTCTTGGCCACAAGGTAAGAATACGGGTCGCAGCGTGCGCCGTCCGCACCCCGTATCCTTATACGCGCACCGGGAATAGCCCGGTAAAAGAGAGGTACCCACAATGCCTACCGGCAAGGTTAAGTTCTACGACGACGAAAAGGGCTTCGGATTCATCAGTTCTGATGATGGCCAGGAAGTCTTTCTGCACGCGTCCGCGCTTCCTGCCGGCGTCACAGTGAAGCCCGGTTCGAAGCTCGAATTCGGCATCGCCGACGGCAAAAAGGGTGCGCAGGCGCTCTCAGTGCGCGTGCTGGAGGCTCCGCCGACCATGGCGAAGCTGAACCGTAAGTCTGCGGATGACATGGCCATCATTGTCGAGGACCTCGTGAAGCTTCTCGACGGGATCGGGGCGGACCTGCGCCACGGCCGCTACCCGGCGAAGTCGCACGGTACCAAGATCGCGGCCGTGCTGCGCAAGGTCGCCGACGACCTCGACGCGTGACGCCCGCAATGCTTGACGCACTCTCCGATGAGCAGCGATTCGCACTGTCTGCCCTGCTCGAGGTGACGCCGCCGGCGACGGTCGGCGAGTTTGTCGGTGAAACCGATGAGGGCGACTATGTCGTCACGTATCGGTTTGCGACGACGCTTCCGGGATACCCCGGCTGGAACTGGACCATCGCGATTGCCCACCTCCCCGAGGAGGAGCCAACCGTTGTCGAGAGCGAACTGCTGCCGGCCGACGGTGCGCTGCTCGCCCCCGACTGGATTCCGTGGTCGGATCGCATGGACGACTACCGTGCCGCCCAGCTTGCCCTCGGTGAATCCGCGTCGGACTCGGAAGAAGACGACGACGATGATGACGAGGACGACGAAGACCTGTTCGGTAGCGACAATCTGCACGGCGGCGACCTGGACGGCGTCGACATCGACGAAATCGATGACGACACCGATGAGGCCGACGGTCTCGACGACGAGTTGACGCCCGAGGCGGAGATCGTCGAAGACTACGTGGAGGGCTTAGGGACGCCGGAGCTGCAGGTAGACGAGGGCAATGAGCCCGAGTCCAAGGGCGACAGCGGGAGTGAAAACCCACCACGCGTGCCCCGCCGCCGCAAGCGGGCCAGTAAAGAACAACAGGACGATCAGGGCGACTAGCCAGATGCTCATCCCGATGACCACGATCTTGCGGTCATCAGTCTTAACGGGCGTCGGGTCTGCTCGACGTTCGCTGTCCTTGAGCCAAATGCGCACGGATTCAGCGTAACGGTCCCTGAGACAAGTCGAAGCGCCTCCCTCAATCCCTCAGGTCGAGTAGGCGCGGCGCGGCCCGCCGTCATCGAGACCGGCCATGCGGGTAACTCCGTGAGGGTCTCGATGACGCCGCCTTCGACGGCTACTCGACCCGAGGGGGTCGTGAGACCTACCTCTGACCTACAGGTGGTCGACCACGTACTCGATCGAACTCACGAGGGCGCGAACGTCGTCCGGCTCGATCGCGACGAAGGTGGCGACGCGCAGCTGGTTGCGTCCCAGCTTGCGGTACGGCTCGGTGTCGACGATCCCGTTCTCGCGGAGAGTCTTCGCGATCACCGCGGCGTCGATTGACTCGTCGAAGTCGATTGTTACAACGACTTGCGAGCGGTGCTCCGGGTTCGTGACGAACGGGGTCGCATACGTCACCGCGTCGGCCCAGTCATACAGAACGGATGACGACTCCCCCGTGCGGGCATCGGCCCAGCCGAGCCCGCCGTTGCCGTTGATCCAGTCGACCTGGTTCTCCATGAGGAGCAGCGTCGAAATCGCCGGGGTGTTGAGGGTCTGGTTGAGCCGCGAGTTGTCGATCGCGTTCTTGATGCTGAGGAACTCCGGGATGTACCGGTCACTTGCCGCGATCGCCTCGACGCGTTCGATCGCCGCCGGCGAGAACAGCGCGAACCAGAGGCCGCCATCCGAGGCGAAATTCTTCTGCGGAGCGAAGTAGTAGACGTCCGTGGCGCTGGCGTCGAAGTCGATTCCACCCGCTGCACTAGTCGCATCAATCACGGTCAACGCGTCGGCCGCCACCCGGCTCACCGGAGCCATGACACCCGTCGAGGTTTCGTTCTGCGGCCACGCGTACAGATCGATGCCGTCGAGGATCTCGATCTCCGCGCGCGATCCACCGTCCGCCGTGATCACCTTGGGTGCCTTAAGCCACGGCGCGCCAGCGGCCTGCGCGAACTTTGCCCCGAACTCACCGAAACTCAGGTTCTCGGCCCGACGCTCGATCAGACCGAAGGATGCCGCATCCCAGAACGCCGTCGAGCCGCCGTTTCCCAGCACGACCTCGTATCCGTCTGGCAGGCGAAAGAGATCACCGAGCCCGGACCGTACCCGGCCGACAAGGTCCTTCACCGGCGCCTGGCGGTGTGATGTGCCCAGCAGGTTGGTGCTGGCCGTCGCCAGGTGGGCGAGCTGCTCCGGGCGAATTTTGGATGGCCCGCAGCCGAATCGTCCGTCGACGGGCAGCAACGTAGAAGGAATGGTGATCTGGGGCATGGCCACAATTCTATTGATCGCTCGAGCACCCAATCGCACTCCGGCCGCGCACCCGGGTCGGCGACGCTAGGCTTGAATCCGTCAGGGATTCACGGCTGGAGGCATCGATGACCGATCTCGTCGATACGACCGAGATGTACCTGCGCACCATCCTTGATCTTGAAGAAGAACACATCGTGCCCCTCCGCGCTCGCATCTCGGAACGCATCGGCCATTCCGGTCCGACCGTCTCGCAGACGATCGCCCGGATGGAGCGAGACGGTCTGGTCGCTGTCGAGGGTGACCGTCATCTCGAGCTCACGTCCGAGGGCCGCAGCCGCGCGACGCACGTGCTGCGCAAGCACCGACTCGCAGAGCGACTCCTCGCCGACGTGATCGGGCTCGACTGGGCCTACGTTCACGACGAGGCCTGCCGGTGGGAGCACGTCATGAGCGAGCAGGTCGAACGCCGGGTGCTCGAACTGCTCGACCATCCGACCGAGTC
>JAUZFP010000023.1 GCA_030838475.1 Actinomycetota bacterium | reverse complement strand
ACGTGAGGTCACATGACCATGGTATGGCGCTTGTAGACTGTGCATCACGCACTTTGGAGGTCCCGTGGCGCAGCTGTTGATCCTGACTTCTGCGGTCGACACTGAGGTTCTCCCCGCACTCGGCTTGTTGAGCCATCGCACACGCCAGATCCCGGCGTCGCCGGCATCGCTGATCAGCGCCCCCACCTGCGACCTCATCTTCGTGGATGCCCGCCAGGATCTCGCGAGCGCAAAGTCGTTGTGCAAAATTCTCCGGACCACCGGACTCAATGTTCCCCTGATGCTCGTCCTCACCGAGGGCGGACTTACCGCCGTCAGCCCGGACTGGGGCGTGGACGACGTAGTTCTGGAGACCGCCGGACCCGCCGAGGTGGATGCCCGCATCCGACTCGTCATCGGGCGCGCGGCCGAAGATAAGTCGAGCTCGAAGATCCAGGCCTCCGGTGTCGTCATCGACGAGGCCAGCTACTCAGCGAAGGTTCACGGCCGACCGCTCGATCTGACCTTCAAGGAATTCGAGTTGCTGCGATTCTTCGCGACCCATCCCTCCCGGGTGTTCACGCGCGAACAACTGCTGAGCGAGGTCTGGGGCTACGACTACTTCGGCGGTACGCGCACCGTCGACGTGCACGTTCGGCGCCTTCGCGCGAAGCTGGGCGACCTCGAGTCCCTCATCGGTACCGTCCGCAACGTCGGCTACCGCTTCAACGTGTACGAAGAAGAAAATGAGCGGCTCACCGCGATCGGTTCCTGATTGGGTCGTTCGGCTGATTGCCGATGCGAAGGCGGTGGATGGCACCCCGCCGTTCTCGGACCAATCGCTGGTCGACTACCGGATGCGTGACCGCGAATTGGTCGCCATCGACGAGGACGCGGCGGCACTGGTCTCGCCGAAGGATGCCGAGTTCGTGGTTTCGCCCGATTCCCGTGGTCGAGGGCTTGGGACGCGGCTCCTCGAGATGCTCCTGGCGGGCGGCTCAACGCTGTTCTGGGCTCATGGGGATGCGCCGGCGGCACGAGCCCTTGCGGCGTCGCACGGGCTCGAACCCGTTCGCGAGCTGCTGCATTTCGTCGGTGAGGTCTCCCCCTCGGGTCGAGTAGCCGTCGACGAAGGAGGCGGCGTTATCGAGACCTTCGTTCCCCACAAGGACGAGGACGAGTGGGTCGCCCTCAACGCTCGGACGTTCGCCCACCACCCCGAGCAGGGCTCCGTGACCCGCGCCGACCTCGAGCAGCTCGAGAAGGAGAGCTGGTTTCGTGCCGACAATTTCCTTGTCCTGCTGCGGGATGGGGTCATGATCGGCTACTGCTGGCTCAAGGTCGAGGACGATCGCGGAGAGTTCTATGTCGTCGGCGTCGCACCAGACCACCAGGGCGAACATCTCGGCTCGCTCCTCTTCGATGCCGGACTCGCGCGCCTCGCCGAGCTGGGCATCCGCAGCGCCCATCTCTACGTGGAGCGCGACAACGCGGCGGCGCTGCGCCTCTACGGTTCACGAGGTTTCACCCAGGACTCGATCGACATCCAATATCAGGTTTCGACAGGCTCGACCCGAGGGTATTAAGCACGCGTTAACCGGCTCGGATGCCAGTATGGACGGATGGAGACGGAAGCCTATGTTGGGGACGCGGCCGTTGGTGCCGACTACGACGACGACTTTGATGACGAGTCGTCCTCGGACGACGACGGAACCCTTCCGGCCGACCGCTACCTCGATCGCGAGCTGAGCTGGCTCTCGTTTAACCAGCGCGTTCTCGAGCTTGCCGAGGACGACCAGGTCCCCCTGCTCGAGCGCGTCAACTTTCTCGCGATCTTCGCCAGCAACCTCGACGAGTTCTTCATGGTGCGCGTCGCCGGCCTCAAGCGGAGGATCGCAACCGGGCTGGCGGTTCCCACCAACGTGGGCCGGAGCCCCAGTGATGTTCTCGGCGACATCGGGCTCGCGGCGCACGATCTGCAGGAACGTCACGCCCGGGCATTCGGCGATGTCATCAAGCCCATGCTCGATGCCGAGGGGATCCACATTGAGGTGTGGGCGGACCTCGGGGAGGATGACCGCGCGCAGATCGATGAGATCTTCGCCAACCAGATCTTTCCGGTACTCATGCCGCTCGCGGTCGACCCCGCGCATCCTTTCCCCTACATCTCCGGCCTTTCACTCAACCTTTCCGTGCGGGTGCGTAACCCGAAGAGCAGCCGAATCGAATTCGCGCGCATCAAGGTGCCGCCGCTGCTGCCCCGTTTCGTACAGCTCCCCGACGACCGATCCGGCCGGCTGCGATTCATCCCCCTCGAAGACCTCATCTCCAATCACCTTGGCGACCTGTTCCCGGGGATGGAGATCCTCGAGCACCACGAGTTCCGAATCACCCGGAACGAGGATGTCCAGATCGAGGAGGACGAGTCCGAGAACCTCATCCAGGCGCTCGAGAAGGGACTGCTCCAGCGCCGGTTCGGCCCACCGATCCGTCTCGAGATCTCGAACGACATGGATGACACCACCCTCGACTTGCTCATGCAGGAACTCGAGATCTCAGCCCAGGAGGTCTACCGGCTTCCGGCCCCGCTGAACCTCGGCGGACTGTTCGAGATTTTCAAGATCGATCGACCCGCGCTGAAGTTTCCGAAGTGGGTGCCGAGCACGAGTGTGTCGCTGATTCCGACGGAGCCCACCGAGGTGCCGGACATCTTTGCGTCGATCACCCGGCAGGAGATCCTGCTCCACCACCCGTACGAATCGTTTGCGACCAGCGTGCAGACGTTTCTCGAGCAGGCCGCGGCCGACCCGAACGTGCTCGCCATCAAGCAGACGCTGTACCGAACGAGCGGTGACAGCCCGATCGTCGAGGCGCTCATCGACGCCGCCGAAGCGGGCAAGCAGGTCCTCGCCCTGGTCGAGATCAAGGCGAGGTTCGATGAGACGGCAAACATCAGCTGGGCTCGCAAGCTGGAGAAGGCGGGCGTGCACGTCGTCTATGGGCTCGTCGGCCTGAAGACGCACTGCAAGCTCGCCCTCGTCATTCGCCAGGAAGCCGACAGGTCGCTGAAGTATTACAGCCACATCGGGACGGGCAATTACAACCCGAAGACGAGCCGCATCTACGAGGACTTCGGCCTTCTGACCGACAGCTACACCGTGGGCAAAGACCTGACCCGGCTCTTCAACGAGCTCTCCGGCTACGCCATCGAGAAGAAGTTCAAGCGACTCCTTGTGGCGCCGCTGCACATGCGCAGGGGACTCCTTAAGCGCATCCATGCCGAGGCGGACAACGCGCGCGCCGGTCTGCCGTCCGGTATCCGCATCAAGATCAACGCGATCGTGGATGAGGCGATCATCGACGCGCTGTACCGGGCGAGCAATGCGGGCGTACCGGTGGACATCATCGTGCGCGGGATCTGCTCCCTCAAGCCGGGCCAGGAGGGCCTCAGCGAGAACGTCCGGGTGCGGTCCATTCTTGGCCGCTACCTCGAGCACTCCCGAATCTTTTCCTTTGTGAACGCGGGTGATCCGCAGGTCTACATCGGGAGCGCGGACATGATGCACCGAAACCTGGACCGCCGCGTCGAGGCGCTCGTTCGGCTCACCGCTTCCGCGCACCTCGAGGAGATCGACAGCATCTTCGAGCGCGACCTCGACGAATCGACCGCGTCGTGGTGGCTGGATGCCTCCGGGCTGTGGACACACCACTCTCGCGATGAGCACGGCAATCCACTCGAGGACAGCCAGTCGGCCCTCCAGCGGGAGATCTCTTCGCGACGACGCGTCGGCGTTCTTCGATGACCGAGGCGCCCCCCGTTCTCGCCGCCGGTGCGGTCTGCTGGCGGATCGTCGGCGGCAAGGTCCGCATCCTTCTGGTCAACAGGACCCAACACAAGGACACGTCGCTGCCCAAGGGCAAGGTCGACCCCGGCGAGCTTCTGCCGCAGACCGCCGTGCGGGAAATTGCCGAGGAGACCGGGCTCACGGTTGGCCTCGGTGCGCCGCTCGGCGAGGTGCGCTACACGATCCCTAGTGGTCGCAACAAGATCGTGTACTACTGGTCGGCCGAGGTGGATGCGCACGCTCTCGAGACCGCACGCTTTCGCCCGAACGACGAGATCGCGTCGCTGGAATGGGTCTCCATCAGCAAGGCCCGCACCCGACTGACGTACCCGCACGATGTCGACATCGTCAACGCGTTTTCCGAACGCTGGAAGTCGGGACGCGCCAGAACGTTCGCGATCATCGTCGTCCGCCACGGAAAGGCGGTGCCCGCCGAGGCATGGGACGGGCCGGACGCCACTCGGCCGCTGCTGCTGCGCGGAACGGCGCAGGCAACCGAAATCGCCCCCGGTATCGCGGCCTACCTGCCCGAGAAGATCCTGACCAGTACCGCCGCACGATGTGTCGCCACCATCGCTCCCCTTGCCACGCTCACCGGGATCAAGCCGAAGCCGGTTGCCTGCCTGAGCCAGGATGCGTACGAGAGCGACGAGGCGGCGATCGCCCAGATTCTGGCCAAACGGATGAAGTCCAAAAAGTCCGCGGTGTTGTGCAGCCACGGTCCGGTCATCCCCGAGATCATTCGAGAGCTTGCCACCCTGACCACGACTGCCCACACGAGCGATGTGGCGGAGCTGGCGGCACTCTCTACGGGAGAATTCTCGGTCCTTCACATCTCGGCCCAGCATCCGCGATCCGGATTCGTCGCAATGGAGACGCACAGCCCAAGCGCCCAGTAATCCCCGCCGTAGCGCGGAGTTTCGGCCTCGAATGTGAACCGGTAACCGTGCGTTAACCCTCCGTTCACCCATTCTCCGGCCGCTGGTAAGGCACCCAACATACTGTCGGCTGGTGGGTCGGCACCGACCCACCCCGCACAGGTGCCCCCGCGCGACCGCGCAGGTGTGCCATGCAGACGTCAACCTGAAAGGTACACAGTGAAGCTCAAGAATGTGGCAGCGGTGGGCGCGATTGCCCTCGTAACCGCGATTGCACTCTCGTCCTGCTCCAGCCCCGCCCCCTCGCCGACGGCAACCAAGTCGGCGGCCGCGCCGACCCTCGACCTCAGCACGCTGTCCGGCACGCTGACCGCTGGTGGATCCAGCGCGCAGGCGAACGCACAGGCCGCATGGACCGCAGCGTTCACCGCTGTCGCGACCGGCGTCACGATCAACTACGACAAGTCGCAGGGCTCCGGCGGTGGAGTCACGAACTGGCTCGGCGGAAGCTACGACTTCGCCGGCACCGACTCGGCGCTCAACCCGACGCAGGTCACCTCGGCAGCGACCACCTGTGGCGCGGGCGGCGGACTCGACCTCCCCGTCTACCTGTCCGGCGTCGCCATCATCTTCAACGTCGATGGCGTCACCAAGCTCAACCTTGACTCGGCCACCATCGCGAACATCTTCAACAAGAAGATCACGACCTGGAATGACCCCGCCATCACCGCGCTGAACCCCGGAACGACGCTCCCGAGCGCGGCGATCACCCCCGTTGTCCGTTCAGACGGCTCCGGCACGACGGCGAACTTCACCACGTACCTGAGCGAAAGCCAGCCGAGCCTGTGGAGCTACCCGGTTTCGACCGCATGGCCCGTCACGGGTGAGAGCGC
>JAUZFP010000172.1 GCA_030838475.1 Actinomycetota bacterium | reverse complement strand
TGCGCTCGGTGACCCTCCCGACTACGAGCCGACCGAGGAGCGCACCGTGGAGAAGATCGCCGCCGGGCGCGGTGAGGATCCGTTGGCCACGCTCTACGACCTGATGCTCGAGTCGGATGCAACGTCGATGCTGATGCTGCCGTTCTACAACTACTCCTACGGCAACCATGACGCGATCCGTGAGATGCTCACGCATCCGGCGGGCGTGGTGGGACTGTCCGACGGCGGCGCCCACTGCAGCATGATCTGTGACGCGTCGTATCCGACCTTCTTGCTCACGCATTGGGCGCGCGACCGTCACCGGGGCGAGAAGCTGCCGCTGGAATACGTTGTCCGCAAGCAGTCGCACGACACCGCGCAGCTGTTCGGGCTCTCCGATCGCGGTGTCGTCGAAGTCGAAAAAAGAGCTGACGTCAACGTAATCGACATGGATGCGATCACTCTGCACCCGCCCCGGATGGCCTATGACCTCCCCGCCGGTGGCCAACGACTCATCCAGGGTGCCTCGGGCTACCGTGCCACGATCGTCAACGGTGTCGTGACCCGCCGCGACGGCGTCGACACCGGCGCGCGCCCCGGCCGGTTGGTGCGTGGCGCGCGCTGAGCGACGCTTCGCTCGTCGCTAGACGAGCGCTTGGTCGATCAGCGTCTCAGCTGCCGCGCGCGCCTGCGCCCACGGCGACGGGTCATCCAACGACGTGGCCAGTGCGGCCGCACCCTCGTAGAGCACGCCGAGCTCGTTGCCCAATTGTCGCGGGTCGCCGGCGCCTGCTTGTTTGGCCAACTCAGTCAGTCCGTCGATAAAGCTGCCCTTGGTGGCGCGAACAATCTCTCGAACTCCCGGCATCGACCCGGCCGCCTCGACGGCCGCATTGTGGAACGGGCAGCCCCGTAGCGGTCCGCCCCGTGCCGTGGGCGCTTCGAAAACCGCCAGTAAGCGCTCGCGCGGCGTTTGGTTGCCGGCGTCCGCCACAGGTTGCACGGAATCGGCGACGCGATGCTCGATGCTGCGCAGATATTCCTCCACCACCGCCGTCTTGCTCGGAAAGTGTTGGTAGAGAGTCCGTTTGGAGACCGACGATTCGGCCGCGAGCCGTTCAACGCCGGTGGCATTGATGCCTTCCCGATAGAACAACTCCGCCGCAGCATCCAGGATGCGCCGGCGTGCGCCGCGGCCGCCCTTGTTCGTCGCATGCTGCTTGCTCATGTCTGGAGTATACCGACCGGTTTACATCAGTCGTCAAGTGGTGTAGCGTGACACCGGATGGAAGTACACCAATCGGTTTACTAGGAGTGGACATGACAAAACGATCGCCCGTGGTGTTGGTTACCGGCGTCTCCTCGGGAATCGGCCGGGCCGTGGCCGATGCGTTCGCGGCGAATGGCTTCGAGGTCTTCGGTACCAGTCGTAACCCGCGAACGACGCAACCGGTCGCCGGAGTGGAATTGGTCCAGCTCGACGTCACCGACGACGCGTCAGTCGCCGCGGCCGTATCCACGGTCGTCCAGCGTGCGGGTCGCATCGACATCGTGGTGAACAACGCCGGTGCCGGTGTCTTCGGCGCCGCGGAGGAGATCTCGATCACCCAGGCCCAGCAGCTCTTCGAGACCAACTTCTTCGGGTTGGTCAGGTTGACCCGTGAGGTGCTGCCTTACCTGCGTGCGCAGCGCAGTGGTCGCATCATCAACATCGGCTCGGTGCTGGGATTTTTGCCGTCGCCCTACGGCTCGCTATACGCAGCCTCGAAGCACGCGGTCGAAGGCTATTCGGAATCCGTGGATCATGAAACCCGCGAGTTCGGCGTGCGGGTCGCGGTCGTGGAACCCGGCTACACCAACACCTCCTTCGAGGCCAACGCGACCGACGCCGATTCACCGCTGGACAGCTACGCGGCCGTTCGCGAGCACGTCAAGCAAGTCATCGCCAAGGCGGTACGTGCGGGGGATGATCCCGCCGTCGTCGCACGAGTGGTGCTCAAGGCGGCGACCAGCCGTACGCCGAAGCTGCGGTATCCGGCCGGACCCCTGGCGCGGCGGCTGTCGTTGCTGAAGAGGTTTGCTCCGGCCGCGTTGCTGGACAATGGAATTCGCAAAGCGAACAAGTTGACGAAGGCGCCTAAGCCAGCCGTTACTTCGAAGACTCAGGTGCCGCAGAAGGTTCGGTAGGTGCCGAAGTCCTCGGGGGCCGGGCTGGCGTAGCGCTCGAAACCTGGGCGCTCGTCATTGGGGGCGGCCACGGCGTCGAGCAGGCGTTGGAGCGGATCCTGATCGCCGGCCGTCGCCGCGGCCAACGCCTCCTCGACCAGGTGGTTTCGCGGGATGTAAATCGGGTTGACTCGGTCCATTAATGCGGCGTCAGGACTCAGGGCTCGCCAGCGTGACATCCAATCGTCAAAGCCGGCGAGGTTGATGAACAGCCCGCAGGTGGACTCAGCGTCGCCGCGGGCGGCTTGGCTGAGCCGGCGGAAGAACGAGGTGTAGTCCACGCGGCTCTCCTTCAGCAGCGCGAGCAACTCGTCGACTAACGGCGTGACGGTCTGCGCGTCGATGTCCGCCGACAGGCCGAGCTTGGCTTGCATCCCGGACGTCCAGGTCGCGGCGTATCGGGCGCGGAAGACGCCGAACGAGTTCTCTGCGAGCGCGATGCCCTCTTCGACCTTGTCTGCGAGAAGCGGAAGAAGCGCTTCAGCGAACCGGGCGAGGTTCCACCCCGCGACTACGGGCTGATTGTCGTAGGCGTAGCGGCCCCAGTCATCAATTGAACTGAAAACCGTATCGGGGTCGTAGGCCTCCATGTAG
>JAUZFP010000167.1 GCA_030838475.1 Actinomycetota bacterium | reverse complement strand
AGCCCGCGTCCGTCAGGGCGTTTGTGATTGTGAAGCTGCCCGCGACGCTTCCGCGATAGTAGGCGGTGGTACCGCTGAGTGCCGCGCCACCGACAATATTCGAGAGCGAGAGATTGTTCACCGGCGGTGTCGGGTCGGTGTACACGACCGGGCTGAGTGCGCTTTCGGCGCCGGTCCAGTTGGTGGCGAAGACCGGCGTAATCGAGTAGCGCCACTGCCCGGACGGCACCGAAGATTCGGTGCAGCTCGTGGTCGTCACGGTGCCCGTGCACGAACTCAGGATTGTCTGCACGGCCAGGGTTGTCGCGTCATAGCGCTTCACCAGATAGCCGGACACGGCCGCCCCGCTCGCGAGTGTGGATGCGGACCAACTGAGGTTGACTGACGTGCCGGACGAGACCGCGGTCGGCGTCGCTCCGGCACCCACGGTTGTCGCGGCCGCGACACCGTTTCCTCCGATGCCGGATCCGGCCGACCAGTACGCCCACACTCCGGAACCCGCCAGCGAGAACACCACCAGCGCAGCAAGAAACGCGATTCCACGCCACGGGCGGAATCGTCGAGCTGCCGCGCGGAATGTCATCAAGCGCCCAAAAGGTAGACGGTGAAGGTCGCGCCCTGACAGGCGTTCACGGCGGACAGGGACATCGAGAGCGAGTTAGCCAACGTGGCCGTGAGGCTGCCATTGGTCGAGCCGACCTTGCCCGGCACGCTCCAGCCCGCTCCGGCGTTGGTCTGCGTGGTGAACGACAGCGTCGACAGCGTGCACCCTGTGTGACTTGCGTCGACGCTGAAGCCTCCCGTGCCCTGGGTGGTGTCGAGAGCGAGCGATGACACTTTCACCGTCGCGGTATTCGGGTTGGTCATCGTGAGCACGACACCGGTCTGACCGCCGGGAAGCAGTGAGACCGTGGGCGTCCCCGCGCTCAGGGTGATGGGAACAGTTGTCCCTGCCGCGCCGAACCCGGTGCCCGCGCCGCCGGCGCTCCAGTATGCGTACGCGACTCCGGCCCCGCCGACCGTCACAACGATGATCGCGATGACCATCGCGACGATGTCGAGGAATCGCCGGTTCATTTGGTCCACCACGTGCCTGCTGCGGAGTATGCGAGGTTGATGGTCGCGCCCTGGCAGCCATCATCCAACTCGGCCTGGTTACCAGTGAGGTGCACGGATGGCCACCCGGTCGTCCTCGGCGAGATGCTGCTCATCGTCACGGTCGAGTGGCCATCGAGGCGCACCGAGAAGCGCGGTGCCTGGTGAAGGGTGAAATTGCTGAGGCGACAGGTCTCACCCTTTCGCGCGGGCGTGATGCTCACGATGCGCACTTTCAGGTCGCCGACGACGATGGGGTAGAAGTGCGGATTCGAGATCTGGATGTCGATGGGCGCGGTGGTTCCCGGAAGCAGCGGGCGCGAGGTGTTGCCGTCAATTCCAAATGTCGCGCCCCAGAGAGCAACGACCAGGAAGATGACGAAGCTCAGGAACGCGGCGCAGAACGCGGCAAGACGCTTTGTCATGGTGGCCCTCCGGGATTGAGCACAGCACTTGGGATGCCGTTTGCGCGACCGTGAACGCGCCGGGTTGGTTGGGCGCGGCGCTTAGTGCCGCGCCCATCCGGTACTCGAGATGAGTGCTTAGGAGACCGCGTACGCGAGGTTGACCGTCGCGCCCTTGCAGCCGTCCTGGTTTGCGGCGGTGTTGTTGAACGCGAGAGTCGCTCCGGTCCAGCTGCCCTGAGCAGTTCCGACGGGAATGGTCGCTCCAACGGCCATGACCGCACCCGACAGGGTGTAGTCCGCAACGGTGCACGAACCGGCGGGCGCGCCGCCGGCCTTGACGACGCTCGAGATGCTGGCCGTGACGGACGTCACGTAGGTCGCAGCCGAGTTCGCGTTGGTGAAGTTGCCCGTCAGCGTCTGAGCGGCGCTGCCCGGAGTGATTCCGGAGACGGTCGACGTCTGCACTGCGGTGATCGAAGTCGAGGTGCCGGTCGTAGCCGAGCCGGTTCCGGCACCGCCTGCGGACCAGTATGCGATGGCAGCTGCGCCGCCACCACCAACGAGAATTGCGGTGATTGCGATCGTTGCCGCAATCTTACGTTTGCTGTTTTTGCGCACGACAGTGCCCCCTTTTATCGGATGTTAAGGTAAGGCGAATTGCCGGCCGCGCCTCTAGGTAAGGTTCGGTTTCGGACGATCTAGGGAAGGTCCGGGTGGTGCTTCGCCGATGGTGAGCGTAACAGCGGATTTAAGGCGTTTTTGGGGTTTGACTCGAATTGGGGGCACGAAAACCTACCCCCTATTCGAGCCACTTCGATGCCTGGTGATCGGCCAAAACTCGGCGGATTGTTCCCGATTTTGACCGCAAAATGATGCTCTCCGTGCGGATGACGGGACCCAGTCTCCGCACTCCCTTGACGAGGCCGCCGTCCGTGACGCCGGTGGCCACGAAGTACGTGTTTTCACTCTTCACCAGCTCGTCGGCGTCGTACACGTGGTCGAATTTGAGGCCTGCGTCCAGCCCGCGCTGCTTCTGTTCGTCATCGACGGGGTGAAGGATCGTCTGGATCACCCCACCGAGTGCTTTCATCGCGCAGGCGGTCACAACCCCCTCAGGGCTGCCGCCGATTCCGGCGCACAGGTCGATCCTGGTGCCATACATCGCGGCGTTGATGCTGCCCGCGACATCCCCGTCGAGCATGAGTCTCGTGCCCGCGCCGGCGGCCCGGATGTCGTCGATGAGCTGGGCGTGGCGGGGACGGTCGAGCACGGCGACCGTGATGTCGGACACGGCCTTGCCTTTGGCCTTGGCGAGCGCGCGGATGTTGTCGCCGATCGGTTTGCGGATGTCGATCACCCCGACGCCCTCTGACCCTGCCGCGATCTTGCTCATGTAGTACACGGTGGATGCGTCCAGCATGCTCCCCCGGTCTGCGACGGCAATCATGGATAGGGCGTTCTGTCGTCCGGCGGCGGTCAGCGAGGTCCCATCGATGGGGTCGACCGCAATGTCACAGGCCGGACCGTTTCCGTTTCCGACGTGTTCGCCGTTGAACAGCATCGGGGCGTGGTCTTTCTCGCCTTCGCCGATGACGACGACGCCGTCGAAGTTGACCGTGCCGAGGAAGGTGCGCATCGCATCAACGGCAGCGCCATCGGCCGCAAGCTTGTCGCCCCTGCCGATGAACGGCACGGCGCGAATGGCGGCGGCCTCGGTCGCTCGCACCAACTCCATCGCGAGGTTGCGATCGGGATTGAGAAAAAGCGTCGCCGTATCCGAGTTCACCACAGTGTCCTTAGAGCTCTGTCGCGATGGTGGTGGGATCCCGTTCGGAATCAACGCATGGGTCAAGAGTACCGAAATCGGCATCGGTAGACTTTCAGTGATCACCGCCACGCATCCCCAAGGAGTCGTCATGCCCGTCGCAACCCCTGAGCAGTACGCAGAAATGCTCGACAAGGCCAAGACGAAGGGATTCGCTTATCCGGCGGTCAATGTGTCGTCGTCGTCGACCATCAATGCGGTTCTGCAAGGCCTCACCGAGGCGCAGTCAGACGGAATCATCCAGGTCACGACGGGCGGCGCCGACTACTTCGCCGGTCAGACCGTCAAGAACCGCGCATCCGGCGCCCTCGCCTTCGCGGCGTTCGTCACCGAGGTGGCGAGGAACTACCCGGTGACGGTCGCGCTGCACACCGACCACTGCCCGAAGGACGCCCTCGACGGCTTCGTGCTTCCCCTGATCGCGGCGTCGGAGGCGGAGGTGAAGGCCGGGCGCAACCCGATCTTCCAGTCGCACATGTGGGACGGCTCATCCGTTCCTCTCGCGGAGAACCTCGAAATCGCCAAGACGCTGCTGCCCCGCATGAAGGCGATCAACGCGATCCTCGAGGTCGAGATCGGCGTGGTCGGCGGCGAAGAGGATGGCGTCAGCCACGACATCAACGAAAACCTGTACACGACCCTCGATGACGCGATCGCGCTCGTCGACGCGCTCGGACTCGGCGATCGTGGTCGCTACATGGCCGCACTCACGTTCGGCAACGTACACGGCGTCTATAAGCCCGGCAACGTGAAGCTGCGCCCCGAGCTGCTGGGAGACATCCAGGCCGGACTCGCGAAGAAGTACGGTACCGCGGCGAGGCCGCTCGACCTGGTCTTCCACGGCGGCTCCGGTTCGTCCGACGCCGAGATTGCGGAAGCCGTTGCCAGCGGCGTCGTGAAGATGAACATCGACACCGACACGCAGTACGCCTACAGCCGTTCGCTCGCGGACACGGTGCTGAAGAACTATGACGGGTTCCTGAAGGTGGATGGCGAGGTCGGCAACAAGAAGATCTACGACCCACGCGCGTGGGGCAAGCTCGCCGAGACCGCGATGGCGGCACGGGTCGTCGAGGCGACGAAGCAGCTCGGCAGCGCCGGGCACTCGGGCAAGTAGCTAGCCTGCCCGTTGCGCGAGGGCCGTCCCGGCGGGCGTGCCGGCCAGCATGATGCGAGCAAGCGCGAGTAGTGCTTCGACGGGCTGGCCCGCTGCGGCCGCGTCAATAGTTTCGTAGAGAGCATTTTCGACCCCGGCGATCGCCCTCGACAGTTCGCGTCCCGACGGGGTAAGCATGATGGTGACCGACCGCCGGTCTGTCGCGCTGACGGTGCGCAGCACGGCACCCTGGGCGACGAGACGATCGACGAGGCGACTCGGCCCCGTTCCACTTTCGCAGATCAGAAGGTCGCCCAGGCCGGCGAGCGTGAGCGGTTCGTATTGGTCGAGCACGCGAATCACCTCCGCTTGCGCCGGCGTGACACCGATGGGTTTGAGAGCGCCGATGAGGGCCCTGTTGCCCTCGCGCTGTAGCGCGAGGATCGCGTAACGCAGTTCTTCACTCGCTTTCATGATGGCTCCTTGCAATTGCATGTCGTGTCATATATTGTCGTATCACGCAATTATAACGGAGTCATCATGAAATCGTCAGATCCCATCGCGCGTGTTGCCGTCATCAGCACAGGTTCCGTCGCGATTCGTCCAGAGCACGTCGGCCCGACGAGGAAGAGCCAGACGAACTGGCTTCTCACGTCGCGCACATGGACCGAGCCACTTCCCATCAACGTCTACGTGATTGAGCATGAGCGCGGCCTGTTGCTGTTCGATACCGGCCAGGATCGGGCATCCGTCACCGATCCCCACTACTTTCCGGGCGGGCCGCTCGGTGCAATTTACGCACGACTCGCACGATTCGACATCGCCGAGGGCGACACGCTCACCCGTCAGCTCGCGGCCGCCGGTTTCGATATCGCCGATGTGCGGGTCGCGATCCTCTCTCACCTTCACCAGGACCACATCGGCGGCCTGCCGGAGCTTGGCCATGCAGAAATCCTGGTCTCGGAGGAGGAGCTCGCCGACACGGCGCGGCGCGGCGCCGAGCTGCGCGGCCTCCTGCGCAAGCACATCAATCTGCCGGGCCTGCGCTGGAAGCCGATCGACTTTTCGCCACGCTCCGATGTCGCGCCCTTCGTGAGTGGATACGACGTCTTCGAAGACGGGTCGCTCGTGCTGCTGTCGACCCCCGGGCACACGCCCGGATCGATGTCGCTCCTCGTACGTCGCCCCGGCCATGCGCCGCTACTGCTCGTCGGCGACCTCACCTACGATGTCGAACGAATGCTGCGGGGCGACGTACCGGGTTCGGGCGACAAGGCCGAGATGCACCGGTCGAGCGACCTGGTCGCCGCGCTGCGCGAGCGGATGCCCGACCTCGTGATCCTCGCGGCGCACGACCCCGGCGCCGCCGCGCATCTTCGAACCTCGCTCGAGTCGGCTACGCCGGCGGGATCCTGAATCGCATCAGGAGGCTGCGACCGTCGTCCCAGGACAGGTCATCGACCGTGGTCTTGAGCGTCAGGTAGTACGGCGCAAGCAATACGAGGCGGCGCCCCTCGGGCAGGTCGACGTCGATGCTGAGCGCGACCGCGGTCGAACCGTCCGGTTGCGCGCGGAGCTCGATGAGTACCGTTCGCTGGTCAACCATCGGGCTCCCCATGGCGGCGACCACCAGCGCGCGGAGTGCGGTGCGCTGCGACTCGTTCATCGAGTCGGCCAGTCGGGCGGGATCGCTCACGATCATCCCCGTCTCGTGGGCGACGACGTCCAACCAGCTCCTGCTCGTCGCCGTCACCAGCTCGGTGCGAAGGCGTCGTGCGATCTGCGCGGCCAGCGCCCGGTTCTCGGCGGTGATCTCCCCGGCGGCGGCGACCCTCTCAAGAAACGGGGCGACACGAGCGCTGACTCGGGCGATACTGTCCCTCTGCTGGTCGGCGTCGGCGACGTCCGACGTGGCATAGAACTCCTCGACCCCGGCGGAGGTATCCAGCAGCGCCAGTGTCCGGGATACCACCGTGTACGAAAAGACCACCCCACCGGCCGCACCGATCGTCACCGGTCCGATGGCGATGATCACGATCGCGGCGGGCGGCCAGAAATCCGTCTGCGACGAGAACACGATCCAGCCCACGATGCCGGTGAACGCGATGAGCGGGAAGGAGCAGATGAGCAGCTTGCGGGGCGTGCAGTACGGGGCGATGCTGACCAGCGTCGCCGCGAGGGCGATGCCCGGCCACCACTGCGCGACGGGCACGGTGCCGCCGTAGGTGCCTGCGGCGGAGACCACGACTCCCGAGCAGGCGAGTGCGAGGATGCCAGCCGCGTCGCGCAGCCGGAACCTCGGTCGGTTCGGCTGCGCGCTGGTCGCCGTAAGCCAGCCGGCCCCGAGAAAGAACGGCATTGCGAGCAACTGGAGAAGCGCGCTCGACCACGAATCCCAGTAGATGACGGTAATCGCGACGCCCTGCAGCACCGCGGCGATCGAGAACGCGATGGGCATCCGGGGCCCTGTGAACCAGCTCAATGGATCGACGTCCTGCGGCGAGTGCGTCCAGATTCCGGTCACGACTGCGCCCCCTCAGCGCGGGCGGGTTCCGGAAGCAGCGGCAGCGTGAACAAGACCGAGGTGCCACTACCGGGCGCCGACCACACCTTCACGGTGCCACCCGCGGATTCCACCCGGCGAAAGATGGATGACCGAAGACCGAGACGATCCGAGGGCACGGTCGCCGGGTCGAAACCGGCCCCGGCGTCGTTGACCGTCCAGGTGACAGATTCGTCGGTCGTGCTGACCACAATTTCGGCCGCGGCGACTCCCGAATGGGCCAACACGTTCTCGAGACACGCCCCCAGTGCGCCCACAGCAGCGGTGACGGCGGCCTCGGTCATCCGCGCGACCGTTCCCGTGTCACCGGTAAATTCGACACTCAGGCCCCGCCACTGGAAGTCGCTCACCATCTGCGTCATCTGATTTCGCAACGAACCGTCACTCGCGGCCACTGCCGCCGCCCGCTCCCGAGGCACCAACAGGTGGGCGCCAGCGAGTGTCGCGACGTCCTTTCGCATCCGCTCCACCGTGCGCCCATCGAGCGTGTCTGGGCCGTTGATCACGAGCGCGAGGTCGTTGAGGACCGTGTCATGGAGCAGCGCGACGGTGCGCTGTTCCGTCGTTCTCGCCGCCTCGATGCGCCGGGTCTCGCCACGGAGCTGGAGAAAATCCGGCACCCGCTTGCGCTGGGTACGCTGCACGAGGGAGAGCCCCAGGTAAATGGCACAGTAGTTGGCGAGCGTGATCGCCGGACCGTTGCCGAACTGTGGGGCGAGACCGAGCTGAAGCTCGGCGAGGCCGGTACCGACAATCCCGAGCAGGAAGCCGCCGATGCCCCAGGCGATGGCCGGCAACGGACGACGTCCGGCGGTACCGACCAGTACGAGCACCGACTCGGGCCGGTTGATGAGCACGAGCGCGGTCGGAAGGAGTTCGTGGTGCCCCGCCAGGGAGGCCAGAACAAAAAGGTAATTCGCGATCGAACCAACCGCGAGGTAGATCGCGAGGGTGGCGACGCTGGTGCGAAAGGCCGCGAGCGCCAGGACGCCCAACATGAGCCCGAGAGCGAGCAGCGGTCCGGGAAGGTCATCGTCGTACCGGAAACGCACGAGGATCGCCACGACGCCGGGAACACAGACGAGAAGGATGATGCCCGCCACGGCGTGACCGCTACGAACTACCGCGTTGACGCTGACGCCCGCCGCGACGCCGCGCGGAAGGACGGGCACGCGTGCGACGCCGTCACTCACCCGTTCAGGAAACCACACCGGGGTGCAGAACCGCGCCCTCCCACGCGGCAGAGGTGCGCGGTGGAACCCGCCGAAAGGTCAGCGCAGAACGGTGATTGCGACTCCCAGTACCGCGGAGAACGCGAGATAGCCGACGAGCGGAATGTAGAACGCGAGCCGTCCTCGTCGCAGCGTCGCAAACGCCCAGACGAAAGTCGCCAGCAGCAGCACGATGTTCGCGCCAAGCAGGATCCAGCCGTACTGGTCGATGGCGACGGGGATCTTCTGCGTGATACCGAGCTCGGCCAGGTCGGTGTTGGCGTTCTCGCCGAGGTGGAAGAAGTCCGAACTCAGCAGCAGAACCAGTCCGATGCCCAGCTGGAAAATGGTGAAGAACCGATCGATGACGTTGCCACCGAGCCGGAATGGGTTCGCCGCCGTGTCCTTGCCCCGCGCGTCCTCCGGCGGGGCGATCCGAGTCTCCGGTTCGGGTGGAGGAACGTATGCCCTGCCCATCGCCGCGGCCTGCTGCTCCGGCGTCGCGTACTCCCCGTATTCGGGACGCGGGCGCGGATCAGTCATTCACTTGCCAGTCCAGTCTCCGCATGCGGCCGCCGAGCCCACGCTCGTCGGGGTTGCCGGCGGCGTCCGTCCGCAACTCCCGGGGCAGCGAGAACATGAGGTCCTCCTCCGCGGTGACAACCTGCTCGACGGAACCGTAGCCGGCGTCGGCCAGGTCGTCGAGCACCTCCTGCACCAGCACCTCGGGCACCGACGCTCCGGACGTGACACCGACCGTTGCGACGCCGTCGAGCCACTCCTGCTGAATTTCGCTGGCGTAGTCGACCCGGTACGCGGCCTTCGCGCCGTTCTCGAGGGCGACATCCACGAGTCGCACCGTGTTGGAACTGTTCGCCGAACCGACGACGATCACGAGTTCGGCCTCCTCTGCGACCTTCTTGATCGCGACCTGGCGATTCTGGGTCGCGTAGCAAATGTCGTCGCTGGGCGGATCCTGCAGCTTGGGAAACCGCTCGCGCAGCAGTCGAACGGTCTCCATCGTCTCGTCGACGCTCAGCGTGGTCTGGGACAGCCAGACAACGTGGTCGGGATTCCGAACGACGACGCTGGGAACATCCGCCGGGCTGTTCACCAGAATGGTGCGCTCGGGCGCGTGGCCCATCGTTCCCTCGACCTCCTCGTGACCGCGGTGTCCGATGAGCAGGATCTCGTAGTCGTCGCGAGCGAAACGGGTCGCCTCGCGGTGCACCTTGGTCACCAGCGGGCAGGTTGCGTCAATCGCATCGAGACGGCGATCCGCTGCGGCTTGGACGACCTCCGGCGAGACACCGTGCGCGCTGAAAACGACGTGGGAACCCTCCGGCACTTCGGCGACATCGTCGACGAAGATGGCGCCCTGCTGCTCGAGGGTCGAGACCACGTGGATGTTGTGGACGATCTGCTTGCGCACGTACACGGGAGCGCCGAACTTCTCCAGCGCCTTCTCGACCGCGATGACGGCGCGATCCACTCCCGCACAGTACCCTCGGGGCGCCGCGAGCAGAACTCGCTTCGACCCGGTGACGGGGTTGTCCCTTAGCCTGTTACGTAGCGCGGGAACGCGCAATTCGACACTAACGGCGCTGCCGTTGGAGATCGTGCCACTCCGAGAACTGCTCACAGGGTGCGATTCTACGGCGCGAGCATCCGAGCAGGCTGGAGAAGACGATGACAAGCTCACTGGCGGCAGAGGCCTACGAGAACCTCGTGCTCGAACTTCAGGACGAACCCGGCGTGAGGCTTGATGTCGACGGCCTGCTGGTCAACGGCACGATATTCGCGTTCCTGTCCGGCGATGAGCTGGTCGTCGACCTGCCCGCCAGCCGGGCATCCGACCTGGTTGAGCGTGAGCAGGGCACCCGGTTTCGACTGGATGGCGTCAAGTCTCGCGACCTGGTCAAGGTGAGGGACCGTTCGCTGTGGTCCGAGCTCGCTCGGGAGGCACACGAGTACGTGGGTGAGCCGCCCGTCGGCGGGCAGTCGTGACGATTGCCGATGCTCCCCCGACCGTAGATACCCCGTGGCCGATCGGAATCCTGTCGGCGAAGATCAAGGGCTGGATCGACAAGCTCGGAACGGTGTGGGTCGAGGGCGAGATCACGCAGTGGGGCATCTCCGGCGGAAACGTATACGGCAAGCTCAAAGACCTCGAGGCCGATGCGACCGTCTCGTTCACGATCTGGGGATCGGTCAAGGCGAAGATCCCGGATGACCTCGGCCAGGGCGATCGCGTCGTTGCACTGGTCAAGCCGAACTACTGGGTCAAGGGCGGCACGCTCACGATGCAGGTGTTCGAGATGCGCCACGTCGGGCTGGGCGATCTGCTCGAGCGGTTGGAGCGGCTTCGCCAGACCCTGAAGGCGGAGGGGCTGTTCGATGCGTCGCGTAAGAAGCCGCTCCCGTTCCTGCCGCACTGCATCGGCCTCATCACCGGACGCGATAGCGACGCCGAGAAGGATGTCCTGCGAAACGCGCAGCTGCGCTGGCCCGCGGTCGAGTTCCGCATCGCCTACGCGTCGGTGCAGGGCGACAAGGCGGTCGGCGAGGTGACCTCGGCTCTGCGCACCCTGGACGCCGATCCGGAGGTCGACGTCATCATCGTGGCCCGGGGCGGCGGCGACTTCCAGAACCTGCTGGTGTTCAGCGACGAGTCGCTGGTGCGCGCGGCCGCGGCCTGTGTCACGCCCATCGTCAGTGCCATCGGGCACGAGGCCGATCGACCGCTGCTCGACGACGTTGCCGACCTCCGGGCATCCACGCCAACGGATGCGGCGAAGCGGGTCGTGCCAGACGTCGCAGAGGAACTCGCCCGTGTCCAGCGGGCGCGGGCACGCATTGGCTCGCGCGTGACCAACCTGATCACGACGGAGATCGATCGGCTCGAGCAGCTGCGCACCCGCCCGGTTCTCGCCGGCTCAAGCTGGCTGGTGGACTCCCGTGCCGAAGAGCTCTCCCGGTATGTCGCCCGCGGCGGCGAACTCGTGAACCTGCTGCTGGACCGCGCCACCGCACGGATCGGCGAGCTGTCCGGTCACCTGCGCGCGCTGTCGCCGCAGCGCACTCTCGATCGCGGGTACGCCATCGCGCAACTGCCGGGCGGTGCGGCTCTCCGGTCGGCAAAGGATGCCCCGGAGGGCACTCCGCTCCTTCTCACCGTCGCCGACGGCCGCCTGACGACGATCGCTGGCGTTGCCGAGCCGACGCCCAGCCCCGATCGTTAGGATTGACGCGTGGCAACCGCATCCGCTCCCGGTGACTCTTCGCCCGCCGTCGGGGACCTCTCCTACGAGCAGGCCCGGGACGAGCTCGTGCGAGTGGTGAACGAGCTCGAGCAGGGCTCGTCAACGCTCGAGGAATCGCTCGCGCTCTGGGAGCGCGGCGAGGCTCTGGCCAAGCGCTGCGAGGAATGGCTGCTCGGCGCAAAGGCCCGTCTGGATGCAGCTCGCGCCGCGGCGAGCGCGGCCGAGACTGTGACCGATTAACCGCGCCATGTCTTCTCCTAATTCCGGGCCGGGCCGGGTCGTCGCAGAGCTGGGCCGGCCGGAGACCCCCGAGGAAACTGCCGCCCGCAAGGCCGAGAACTCCCGCGCCCACCGCGCCAACCAGACGACGCGCAACCTGATCCTCGCGCTGCTCGCCTCCCTCGCCATCGTGCTGTTCACGGTGTTGGTCGTGGTTCGACCGGGCACCAACCTGGTGACCCCGGTCAACTACCGATCGGTTGCGGCGCAGGCGCAGAAGGATGTGTCGGAGACCCTGGCGTCGCCGGCTCTCCCCTCCGGCTGGCACTCCAACGATGCCGAGCTGAAGACGGATTCCGGCAAAACCGTCACCTGGTATGTCGGGCTGATCACCCCGAAGCAACAGTTCATCGCGCTCGAACAGGGCATCCACACCTCCGACACCTGGTTCGGATCGCTGCTTGGCAAGGCGCAGGCGACCGGCCATGTCACGATCGACGGCGTCCGCTGGACCGTGTACGACCAGCGCGGCGCATCCGGCGTCGGCAACTTCCCCTACGCCCTCGCCGCAACCATCGACGGCTCGCAACTTGTACTTCACGGCAGCGCGAGCAACGCCGAGTTCCGCGTGCTCGCCTCCGCGGTTGCGACCTCGGTTTCGAACGGAACCGGAAACTGAGATGACGAAATCCGCCGAACGCACCCCGGCGACCGCGTGGCAGGAGATGGCCCGCGGCAACGATCGGTTTGTCTCGGGTGAGCCGCTTCATCCACGCCAGGACGTCGAGCGCCGAGCGGAGGTCGTGGCCGCGCAGGAGCCGATCGCCGCGCTGTTCGGATGCAGCGACTCGCGGCTATCCGCCGAGATCATTTTCGACAAGGGCATCGGCGACCTGTTCGTCATCCGCAACGCCGGACAGATCATTTCCGAGAGCGTCATCGGCTCGCTCGAGTACGCGGTCGCCGTACTCCACGTGCCACTCATCATCGTGCTCGGCCACGACTCGTGCGGTGCCGTTCTTGCCGCAATCGATTCGCAGACCGCGGACGCGACCCCGCTTCCGCCGCACATCGCGAACCTCATTTCACGAATCGTTCCGGCCGTGCGCCGGGTCGCCGGCAACGACGGCGCGTTCAATGCTCAGGGTGCGATCGACCCGGCGCTCGTCGATAGTCGCGATGTCGGTCGCGAGCACCTTCGCGACACTATCGCGGAGCTGCTCGAGGAATCCGAGCTCATCAGCGACGCCATCGCCGCGGGTACGCTGGCTATCGTCGGGGCGAACTACAGCCTGCTCGTCGGTCGAGCCGAACCCGACATCGTCGTCGGGCAGCTCGAGACCGCCTAGGTACCGTCCCATCCATTCATCACCAGAACAGAGGAAGCAATTCAGTGGCCAGCACGCCTGAGTTCCGAATCGAACACGACACCATGGGCGAGGTGCGGGTGCCCTTCGATGCCCTGTACGGCGCACAGACACAGCGCGCGGTCGAGAACTTCCCCATCTCGGGCGCGGGCCTGGAGCCGGCGCAGATCGTTGCCCTTGCGAGAATCAAGAAATCGGCCGCGATTGCGAATGCCTCGCTCGGGGTCCTCGACCAGACGATAGCTGATTCGATCATCGAGGCCGCGGACACGATAATCGCCGGCCACCACCACGACCAATTCCCGATCGACGTGTACCAGACCGGCAGTGGTACCTCGAGCAACATGAACATCAACGAGGTGCTTGCGACGTTGGCGTCGAAATACCTCGGATCGCCCGTTCACCCTAACGATCACGTTAACGCGTCCCAGTCGTCCAACGACGTGTTCCCCACCTCGGTTCACGTTGCCGTGACCGGCGCCCTCATCGAGCAGCTCATCCCGTCACTGGAGCACCTCGCCGCGTCGCTCGAGGTCAAGGCCGAGCTCTGGAAGACGGCGGTCAAGTCCGGCCGAACGCACCTGATGGATGCGACGCCCGTCACCCTCGGACAGGAATTCGGCGGCTACGCCAGGCAGATTCGCCTGGGCGTCGAGCGCGTGCGCGGCACCATCGCGCATGTCGCCGAGGTTCCGCTCGGCGGTACCGCGGTCGGTACCGGGATCAACACCCCGCTCGGGTTCCCGCAGAAGGTCATCGAACTGCTCGCGGCCGATACTGGGCTGCCGATCACCGAGGCACTCGATCACTTCGAGGCCCAGGGTGCTCGGGACGGTCTCGTCGAGGCATCCGGCGCGCTTCGTGTGATCGCGGTATCGCTCACCAAGATCTGCAACGACCTGCGCTGGATGGGCTCCGGCCCGAACACCGGTCTCGGCGAGCTGCACATTCCCGACCTGCAGCCCGGCTCATCCATAATGCCCGGCAAGGTTAACCCCGTTATTCCGGAGGCGACGCTTCAGGTCTGCGCAAAGGTGATCGGAAACGACGCGACGATCGCATGGGCGGGTGCCAGCGGTGCGTTCGAACTCAACGTCGCCATTCCGGTCATGGCCAATGCACTCCTCGAGTCCATTCGGCTGCTGGCAAACTCGACTCGGCTTCTCGCGGACACCACCATCGATGGCCTCGAAGCCAACCTGGAGCGCGCTCGTGCTCAGGCAGAGTCTTCCCCGTCGATCGTCACCCCACTCAACCGCATCATCGGCTACGAGGCCGCGGCAAAAGTCGCCAAGCATGCCGTTGCCTCTGGGCTCACGATTCGCCAGTCGGTCATCGATCTGGGGTTCGTCGAGCGCGGCGAGATCACCGAGAAGGAACTCGACGAGAAGCTCAACGTTCTCTCGATGACCCACCCGGGCTAGCGAGCATTCTCTCCAGCAGGTGGCGGGAGAAGTAGTGCGGTGGGCGGAGTTGTTTCTCCGCCCGTGAGCGCATTTCTCCCTCCAGTGTCCGTTGCGACAACGCTCGCACGGGCAGCAGACAGGATGGCAACTACGAGCGCGAGCCTGCCAACGCTCAGCACGATCGCGAATTCCGCGAGCGGAACGATACCGAACTCCGCGTCCTGGATGAAGCCCAGCAAGCCACCACCAGCGATGAGAGTCAGCGCAACAGCGCCGACCGCAAGTCGCACGATTCCGCGTGAGGGGAGTCGTCTCACGATCGCAATCAGGATGATGGCCACCACGAGCACAACTGCACCCACGCCCCACCACACGAACACCGACGTTATTAACGACTCGAACCGCTCTTTCAAATACAACCAATCGACGTAGATCGAATTACTCGCGCTGCGTGGCCCTGCGCCGAAGCGCAGTGGCGCGCGCAGCGACCACAGGATCGCCGCGTTCGCGAGCGTCGCCACAGCGAAGAGCAGAACTACTGCGCCAGCGACGATGGATGCCCTGGGGTTGCGCGCCGAGTCGCCACGCCGTCCGCTTTCGAGCACCAACCCAACGACGAGCAGAACCGCAGCGACGAGATATCCGATTCCCGAGCCGAGAAACCACGTGGTCCAAGCGTCGCTGTTAATCGTTGACTGCACGATCGACGAGGCGCTTGCGGCCGCGAACAGAGCGATTGCCCAGCGAACGCGCGTCGAGATTCTTCGCGTTGCGAAAGCCAGGATGAGCGCGAGGACCGAGGCGAGCACCGCATACGCGATCAGGATTGCGCTCACCGCGAATGTCGGCGCATCCGGCACGGAAGTGGAGCCGAACGCGACGCCTGCGACCACGCTGGCGTACTGACTGAGCGCCAAAACTGCCGCGCTAAGGGCAAGGCCCCAAGCGATGCGAACGCGCCGGTCGACTTCCGGCGAGGTCAAATCGTGTCGTTTCGGGAACGGCCGCCCGACCGTGACCGCGAAGGCAACCGAGCCGACCGCGATCTGCGCGGGGCGTAGGTTCTGCTCCGGTGCATCCCGGGCGTCCGCGAGCCACTGTTCGCGATAGCGGTCACGCAGCGCCTTCGGCAACGAGCCGGCCGCGATCCTCACGATGCGTGTCGAGATGCTCATGGTGCCACCACTCCAGTGCTCGATGCCGGCGCCGAACGGACCTTGCGGATGGCCGCGGCGGCCGCGCTTGCTCCGCCTTGCGTGAGTTCGTAGTAGCGGCGTCGCGGCCCCGAGCGGGCTGTGTCATCCTCCCAAGCCGAAGTGACCCACCCCGCCGATTCGAGGCGCTCGAGGATCGGATAGACGCTCCCCGCTGGCTTTCCGCTCGACTTGATGATGAGCAGCCCCCAGCACGGTTCGTCCCGCTGCGACAGGACCTCGAGAACGGCAACGGTGGCTTCAGTGATGCGCGACAGCGGCTCCATGTCGCAAATCTATCTATATAGAGATAGCCGTTTCTCGTCCCAGTTCGGGGGTCCACGGACGGCCCCGGCCAACCTCGAGCCCGGGTTAGCACTTCGCCAACGCCACCAGCAGTACGGCGGCCCAAAACCCTCCCAGCAGGAACGGTCCGAACGCGATGCGTCTGCCGCGGCGACCGGCGATGAGCAGGACCACACTCACTACTCCGCCGACCAGGAATGCGACGACCGGCGACAGTACGGCGACCGACAGGTCCCACGACGCCAACCCGAGCGCGCCACCGAGTTTCACGTCCCCCATGCCCATGCCGCCCACGAGATGCATCACGAGCAGAAACCCGGCATAGCCCGCCCCTGCAACGAGCGGGACGACCGGCACCCGGGCGTCCACCACCCACTCCCCGGCGCAGGAGACCAGCCCGGCTCCAATCCCCGGCACCACCAACACGTTCGGAAGCCGATGCGCCGTTGCGTCGAACCACACCAGCCACGGCGTTACCGCCGCGAGATACACGACTGCAGCTGCGGATGGTCCGACGCCTGTAGCAAGAACCCCCACCGCGGCCAACGGAAGAGCCAGCAAGGATAAAAGAACCCGCCGCCGCATCCCGCGAACATAGCGACTCGTGCGAGAGCGCCGGGCCGAATCTCCACAGGCGAGTTGCGGGTCGACCCTATAAGTGCGTTCGCCGGCGGATGGTTATTTCCCGTCGAGTTATGGAAGGGCCGGGCCGGCCGCGAAGCGGTCGGCCCCGCCCTTACATTGTTTGAGCTAGGAAATCACTATCCGTCGGCGAGACGCCCGCGAAATAGCAGGTGGTCTACGCCAGCTCGTTTGACTCCAGCATTTCGGTGACGAGCGCCGCGATGGCCGACCGCTCCGACCTGGTGAGGGTGATGTGCGCGAACAGCGGGTGATCCTTCAGGGTTTCGATCACGGATGCGACACCGTCGTGCCGCCCCACTCGCAGGTTGTCGCGCTGTGCGACATCGTGCGTCAGCACGACTCGCGAGTTCTGACCGATTCGCGAGAGCACCGTCAACAGCACGTTGCGTTCGAGCGACTGCGCCTCATCCACGATCACGAATGCGTCGTGCAGCGAGCGTCCGCGGATGTGGGTCAGCGGCAGTACCTCGAGGATGCCGCGCGCCATGACTTCTTCGATGACGTTCTGCGAAACGACGGAGCCGAGCGTGTCGAACACGGCTTGTGCCCACGGGTTCATCTTTTCCGTGGCGTCGCCGGGCAGGTAGCCGAGCTCCTGGCCGCCGACGGCGTAGAGCGGGCGGAAGACCATGATCTTGCGGTGCTGCTGTTTCTCGAGGACCGCCTCGAGTCCGGCGCACAGGGCGAGCGCGGATTTGCCGGTCCCGGCCCGTCCGCCGAGTGAGACGATCCCGATTTCGGGGTCGAGCAGAAGGTCGATCGCGAGTCGCTGCTCGGCGCTACGCCCGTGCAGCCCGAACAGGTCGCGGTCGCCGCGGACGAGGCGGAGCTGGCCGCGGCGGGTGACTCGACCGAGCGCGGAGCCGCGGTCGGAGTGCAGGACAAGGCCGGTGTTGACGGGAAGATCCTGCACGAGTCGGGTGGACAGTTTCTCGTCCTCGTACAGCTCGTTCATCTGCTCGCTCGACAGCGTGATCTCGGCCTGTCCGGTCCAGCCGGAGTCGACGGCGAGTTCCGCCCGGTATTCCTCGGCGGGGAGGCCGATGGATGCCGCCTTCACCCGCAGCGGAAGGTCCTTCGAGACGACGGTAACGTCGAGACCGTCGCCCGCCAGGTTGAGCGCGACGGCGAGGATGCGAGAGTCGTTGTCCCCGAGCTGCAGTCCGGACGGCAGCACGCTCATGTTGGAGTGGTTGAGCTCGACCCGCAGGGATCCGCCGGCATCACCAATCGCGATCGGGAAGTCGAGTCGCTCATGCTGCACGCGAAGTTCATCGAGGTTGCGGAGGGCCTGGCGCGCGAAGTAACCGATCT
The DNA here is from genome assembly GCA_030838475.1 of Actinomycetota bacterium. Lineage (GTDB taxonomy): Bacteria > Actinomycetota > Actinomycetes > Actinomycetales > Microbacteriaceae > Galbitalea. Next base: position 11,639 of record JAUZFP010000167.1, on the reverse strand, counting down.
CCGGGTCGTTGCGTTTGCCTTCAAGTTCGGCGATGACCACGACGGGGAGAACTACGGCATGCTCAGCAAAACGGAAGATGGCCTTCGGGTCCGAGAGAAGGACGGACGTGTCGAGAACATACGTTCGTTCCGCTTGCCTTCCCTTCGCGTACTTCCCATCTTTCGGGCTTTTCTTCGCTTCAGGGTTAGCGAGCTGGGGCACGTGTACTCCGTCCCCGGGAGCATATCTGCCCCCGGATGTGCTTACGCGAAAAGGCCACATGCGACTCAAGACGAACTTATGTGGCCGTCTCGACCGGGCGACTTGTCCGGTGTTCTGACGCTAGGCGACCCGGTTGAACGGAGCCGGTTTCGACACGCCAAGCGCGCGTATCGCTCACGTTAATACTTTGTGTCGCCTAGATGTTGATCGCGGAGGCGAAGCTGACGAAGCTCGCGCGCAACATGTCGAACGTCTCCTCGTCCGTCGAAACGTGCGGGCTCAGTCGGATTCGACCCTCGCGCAGGGTCGTTGTAACGCCGTGATTGAACAGGGATGCCGTCATCACCGTCAGCTGGTCGGCGGGTGGCTCGATGACCACGATTCCCGCTCGCTCGTTGACCTCACGTGGGCTGACGACCGGGATGGCGTACTCGTCGGCGAGGTCGATGATGCGGCTGACGTTGTCGCGGATGCGGGCGTTGATCTCGGTCACACCCACCTCGGCGATCTCCTCGAGCGCGACCGCGAACCTCGCCTGCGCGATGGGATCCGGATGCGTGAGCGAGAACGCGCCGACGCCCGCCCGGGGCGGCTCGACTCCATCCAGCGGCAGTTCGCCGCTCTCGGTCGCGCTGAAGCCGGAGAAGACGGGAACCACGGTCTGGGCGGCGCGGTCGCTGAGCGCGAGGAACCCCGTTCCCCAGCCCGCACGAATCCACTTCTGCCCGCCAGCGGCGACCACGTCCGCGACCTCGTATGGCGCGTCGACGACACCGAAGCCCTGCATCGCATCGACGATCAGGAGGCGGTCGCCGATGACCTGGCGGATGCCTTCGAGGTCGGCGACGTAGCCGGTGCGGAAGTCGACCAGCGAGACCGCAACCGCGGTCACCTCCGGGGTCAGCTGTGCCCGAAGGTTTCCCGGGGTCACTCGCCCGTGGTCGGTCTCCATCCAGACCGGGGTGATGGCGCCCAGCGCCTCCGCCGCGCGAACGGCGGCGAAGCTCATGCTCGGAAATTCGGCGACCGAGAGGGCAACGCCGCCGGTGAGGCCGAACATCGCGTGCATGAGGCCGCTCGACGTGTTGGGCTGGAAGCCGATCTGCGTCGGCGCGAAACCGGTGACCGCAGCGACGGCATTGCGGACTCGTTCGTCCTGGTCGAAGAGGCCGTCAAGCGACCCGAAACGTGCGCGTCCGAAGAGCCCGGTGAGTGCGTACTGTTCGTCCTTCACCGCGCGACCGGGGGGACCCTGCGCCGCGAAGTTGAGGTAGCCGGGCTCTTCGCCGAATGACGCAGCGTAGTCGTCGAGAGAAATCATGAACCAAACCTCCGTTGTCGCCTCGAGAAGTCACGTAGTGCACGAAGAAAGTCGACCTCGCGGAGGTCGGGGCCGAGCGCTTCAACGAAGTAGAACTCGCTGTGTGCGCTCTGCCAGAGCATGAAGTCGCTGAGCCGCTGTTCACCCGAGGTACGGATGACCAGGTCGGGATCGGGCTGGCCGCCGGTGTACAGGTGCTCACCGATGAGCTCCGGCGTGAGGATCTCGGCGAGAGCATCAAGTTCGCCGCCCTCGGACTGGTGCTGTCTGACGATGCTGCGCATGGCATCCGCGATTTCCCGCCGGCCGCCGTATCCGACGGCGAGGTTGATGTGCAGGCCCGTGTTGTCTTTGGTACGAGCCTCGGCCGCCTTGAGTGCCGCGATCAGGGCCGGCGGGAGGCCGTCGTCCGAGCCCACATGCTGCACGCGCCAGTCGCGGAAGTGCGAGAGATCATCCGCAAGTTCGGCGATGATCTCGAAAAGTGTGCCGAGCTCCTCGGGTGTGCGGCTGGTCAGGTTGTCGGTCGACAGGAGGTACAGCGTGGCGACCGAGATGCCGAGGTCGTCGCACCACTTGAGGAACTCCTGGTATTTGGCCGCCCCGGCCCGGTGCCCGTGTGCTGCCGTCTCGAGTTCGCGAAGTCGCGCCCACCGGCGGTTGCCGTCGATGATCATGGCGACATGCTTCGGGAGGGTCTGGCTGGCAAGGTGCCGCCGAATGCGACCCTGGTAGAGGCGGTAGAGAAAACCCTCGCCAATCGGCACTTCTCGCTCACTCACACTGGCTACGCTAGCCCAAAGCGCTTACCCAGCCTGAGGTTTTACCCCCGGTGTAGGGTTTGGAAATGACCGCGCGGGGACCCAAAAACGAGACCGCTGACGATGGTGGCACAGCGGTTCCGCACGTGCCCCTCCTCGAGGATGTGCTCGATGCACGTGTTGATAGCGAGTCGGCCGATGAGGTCAAGCCGACCTGGCGGGGCTGGATCCACGCCGGCACGTTTCCCGTCGCCATCGCTCTCGGCATCATCCTCATCGTCCTCGCGGACGGCGTCGCCGCGAAGGTCAGCTCGTCGATCTTCGTTCTGTCGTCACTGCTGCTGTTCGGCAACTCGGCGCTGTACCACCGCTTCAACTGGAAGCCGCGCACGCGGGTTCTGCTGAAGCGCATCGACCACGCCAACATCTTCCTTCTGATCGCTGGCTCGTACACGCCGCTCACGGTGCTGTGCCTTGCCCAACCGAAACAGACGATCCTGCTGTCGATCATCTGGGGCGGCGCCGGCATCGGCATCCTGTTCCGCATCTTCTTCATCCGGGCGCCGCGGTGGCTCTACGTTCCGCTGTATATCCTGCTCGGCTGGGCGGCACTGGCGTTCATCGTCGACTTCTACAACGCGAACGCGGTCACGATGACGCTCATCCTGATCGGCGGACTGTTCTACACGTCCGGCGCGATCGTCTACGGGCTCAAGAAGCCGAACCCGTTCCCTGGAAAGTTCGGGTTCCACGAGATCTTCCACACGTTCACCCTGCTGGCGTTTCTCAGCCACTGGGTCGGCATCTTCCTCATCGCGACCCATCCGCCGGTACTCGGCTGACTCGATTTCGGGGTGGAGGGAGAAACTCTCCGATGGGCGGCGTTACTACTCCTCCCGCCAAGACGGTTCTCCCTCCAACCGGAGCAAGTTCTCCCGCCAGCCCACAGACCGCCGTCTTGGGGTGCGCACAACTCATCCTGCGGTCTCGGCCCGCTGTTCATGCTTCACATGACGCAAGTGGTTGGTATCACGCGCGCATTCCAACCACTTGGGTCAGCTCACAGGGGGCAGGGCAGGATCGCGGCTAGCTCGAGGGCGTCGTCTTCGGCTTGCCGCGGTTGGCCTTGCGCGCGGCGGCTGCGGCCGCAGCGTCGGCAACGGCCTGCTCCTCTTCGAGCTTGATCCGCACCTCCTCGCGGTAGCGCGAGCGGCGGATGCGCCGGTTCATGTCGATGATCAGCAAGACGGTCGCGATCCCCACGGCGAGAATCGCCACAAAACCCCACACACCCGGCGTGATCAGGTTCGGGTCACCCGTGTAGTCGGGGAACGGGGTGGGAGATGGTTCCGCAAATGGAAGCCAGTTAATCATTCGTCACACCCGCAAATAGGTCGGTCTCGGGAAGGTCGATCGGTAGCACCGAATCGGCAAGCTGGTAGTCCTCGGTGGGCCAGACCTCACGCTGAAGGTCGTTGGGCCAGAGGAAAAAGGTGCTGTCGGGGGCGACCTGGCTGGCATGCGACAGCAGCGCCCGGTCTCGCGTCTCCAGAAACTCGCCCACTTGGATGTGCGTGGTCGCGACATCCGGACGGTCGAACCACCGGCGCATCTCGCCCATCTGCTTCACGAGGTCGCTGTCTGGATCGAGAGCGACGAGCGCGTCGTAGATCGCCTGCACGCGTGGGCCGTTGAAGACCTGGTCGTAGTACGTCTTCTGGATCTGCCAGGCCGGCCCTGCCGTCGGGTAACGCGCGAGGTCTGCCGCCGCATCCCGCGCGTAGATCGAGAGCTCATGCGTGCGGATGTGGTCGGGATGCGGGTAGCCGCCGTTCTCGTCGTAGGTGAGCATCACCTGCGGTCGCAGTTCACGGATGACCCGGACGAGCGGCTCGGCCGAGATCTCGAGCGGGATCGAGGCGAACGAATTGATCGGCTCGGGCTCGCCATCCTCCGGCCAGCCGGAGTCGACGTAGCCGAGCCAGCGCTGCGTGATATCCATCACCGCGGCGGCGGCGCGCATCTCGACCCGGCGCAGCCCCGGGAGGTCTCGTTCCGCCCGAATAACAGCCCACGGAGCGAGTTGCTCGTTGAGCACCCTGCCCTCTTCACCGCCCGTGCAGCTGATGACGGTGACCTCCGCGCCGAGGCTGCGGTAGTAGGCGAGCGTCCCGGCTCCCTTGCTCGACTCGTCGTCGGGGTGAGCGTGGACGGCGAGCAGTCGCAGTGTCACCAAACTCCTAGGGAATAGCCAATAGCCTGTACGTACCAGACTAACCGCAGGAGTTGGACGTGTCGGCAAGCGACCTGAACGCACGCTATGGACGCACCGCAAATCGTCGCCGCCGCAACCTCATCTTCGCGGTCGCCTTCGGCGGGGCGATCGTGGTCGTGTTCGGGGCGTGGGCGATCTGGGTCGGGCTGTTCCAGCCGACCGCATCCATCGACTTCGATTCGACCGGGCAGAGCGCGGTCTCGTCCAACCAGCTGCGGGTGACTTGGCAGCTCTCGGTGGACCCGGGAACGCCCGCCGCGTGTGCGATCCAGGCCCTCGACGCCAACTTCGGCATCGTCGGATGGAAGATCGTTTCGCTGCCCGCGTCGAGCGATCGGTCCCGCTCGCTCAGCACGGTTGTGCGCACGGCGCAGCCCGCGGTCGAGGGCAATATCTACCAGTGCTGGATCCCGGCGGGTTGATTCGGCGACGCTGGCTGTCTTAAGCTGGCATATTCGCATGAGACCGGTCAGTACTGGCCGGTCTCATTGTTTGCGTACACCAGATACTTCGCCCGTTTAGGAGAAACATGTCAGACACCAGCGTCACCTGGCTCACCCAGGATGCGTTCGATCGGCTGACCGCTGAACTCGAGCAGCTCAGTGTCGCGGGGCGCACGGAGATCGCGAAGAAGATTGAGCTCGCCCGCGAGGAGGGTGACCTCAAGGAAAACGGTGGTTACCACGCGGCGAAGGAGGAGCAGGGCAAGATCGAGGCCCGCATCCGGGTGCTGACCCAGCTGCTGCGCACGGCCAACGTCGGCGACGCCCCGGAGAGCCACGGCGTGGTCGAGCCGGGGACCGTTGTGACCGCGATGATTCAGGGCGACAAGTCGACGTTCCTGGTTGGTAACAGGGAGATGGCGGCGGGCAGCGATCTCGACGTCTACAGCGAGGCGAGCCCCCTCGGAACGGCCATCATCGGCCTGAAGATCGGCGACAGCAAGACCTACACGGCCCCGAACGGTAAGGCCATCTCGGTCGAGATCCTGAAGGTGGAGACCTTCCAGCCCTAGCCATAACGGTTGTGCAGGAGTTTTCTCCCAAAAGGGCGGTTTTGCCAGTAGAAATGTGACGAGTGGGTCGTTTCTCCTGCACAACCGTTATGCGGCGCGCTAGAAGTCCTGGCGAGGGTTGTAGCCGGCCTCGCGCAGGTTGTGGATGACCAGTTCCGCGTGCTCCGGACCGCGCGTCTCGATGTGCAACTCGAGTTCGACCTCGCTGATCTGCATGCCGCTGCCGTGGCGCGTGTGCAGAACCTCGACGACGTTCGCGTTCGAGTCGGCGATGATCTCGGCGGTGCGGGCGAGCTGGCCCGGGCGGTCCGGGAGTGGGATGCGCAGCTTCAGGTAGCGTTCCGACGCGGCGAGACCGTGGCTGATGATGCGCTCCATCACGAGCGGGTCGATGTTTCCACCGGAGAGGATGGCGACGGTCGTCCCGCTGTGCTGAACTTTGCCGGCGAGGATGGCGGCGATCCCTACTGCTCCGGCGGGTTCGACGACGAGCTTCGCCCGCTCCAGCAGCACGAGCAGCGCGCGAGCGATGTCATCCTCGTCGACGGTGATGACCTCGTCGACGACGTCCCGGATGATCTCGAAGTTCAGCACGCCCGGCTTACTGACGGCGATTCCGTCGGCGATGGTGGGCAGAATCTGGATCTGGGTCGGCTCGCCATTGATGAGCGAGGTCGGGTAGGCCGCGGCGTTGGATGCCTGCACGCCGATGATCCTGACGGTGCGGCCGAGTTCCGCCGACTTCTGCTTGACCGCGCTCGCGACACCGGAGATGAGTCCGCCGCCGCCGATGGGAACGATGATGGTGTCGACATCTGGTCGCTGCTCGAGGATCTCGAGACCCAGCGTGCCCTGCCCCGTGACGACGTCGAGGTGGTCGAACGGGTGGATGAAGACGGCTCCGGTCTCGTCCGCGAATGCCGCCGCGGCACTGAGCGTCTCGTCCACGACGTTGCCGCTGAGTTCGACGTCCGCGCCGTACTCCTTGGTGGCGGAGAGCTTCGGAAGCGCGACGCCGACGGGCATGAAGATGGTCGAGCGGATGCCCAGCTCGCGCGCCGCGAAGGCGACGCCCTGCGCGTGGTTTCCGGCCGACGCCGCGACAACCCCCCGCGCCTTGTCTTCATCGCTCAGGTGAACGAGGCGGTTGTAGGCCCCGCGGATCTTGTACGACCCCGTGCGTTGCAGGTTCTCGCATTTGAGCCAAACGTCGGAGCCGAGCACCTCGGAAAGCGACCGCGAACTCTCCATGGGAGTCACGTCGATGACCTGGCTCACCACCGCGCGCGCCGCCTCGAAGTCCGCGAGCGTCGGACCGGGGAACACGTCGTCGCTGCTGCCCACCGCTGCCGCCTCACTCACTGCTGACGACGTCCTTCGAGCCCGAGCTCACTCCGCCACGCCAGGTGCCGCGCACGAGGTACGAGATCATGACGTTCGCGACGGCGACCAGGGGAACGGCGAACAGAGCGCCGGGGATGCCCGCGACAAACGCGCCCGCGGCGACCACGAAGACGATGGCGAGGGGGTGCAGTTTCACCGCGGTTCCGGTGATGAACGGATGCAGGAAGTTGCCCTCGAGGATGTGCACGAGCAGGACGATCGCGAGCATGATGAGGGCGACCAGGGGGCCTTCATAGATGAGCGCGATGAATACGGCGAGCGCGCCGCTCACTACTGCTCCGACGACGGGAACGAAGGATGCGAGGAAGACGATGATGGCGATCGGGATGGCGAGCGGGAGGTGAAGCACGAGCGCGCCCGCTCCGATGACGACAGCGTCGATCGCGGCGACCAGCAACTGTACGCGAATGAATACGGTCAATGTCGTCCAGCCGGCGGCGCCGGCGCCGGTCATTGCGCGGCGCGCGCGGCGCGGGAACAGGCGAACGATCCAGGACCAGACGGTCCCTCCGTCGAGGACGAGGAAGACGGTGGCGAAGATGGTGAGCAGTGTCCCCGTCAGGAGGCTGCCCGCGGTCTTGGCGACCACGCCGGCGCTTGTCGCCAGGGCACCGCTCTGCTGGACCGCCGTGGAGATCTGGGCGACGTATTTGGCGTAGTCGGCCTTGGTGATGTTGAACGGCGGCGCGGCGAGGAACGACTGGAAGTTCGAGTACGCCTTGATCGACTGCGCCTCGAGGTTCGGGAAGCCGTGTCGAACCTGCGTCACCACGACGAAGACGAGTCCGCCGATGACGCCGATCGCGAGCAGGAGCGAAACGAGGACGGCCAGCCAGCGTGGCCATTGGTGCCGGATCAGGAACGCCTTGAACGGGATGAGCAGCGCCGAGATCAGCAGGGCGATGAGGAAGGGAACGACGATCTCGCGCAGGTTGATGACGAGCAGCCCGAAGACCACAAGAACGGCTACGACGGCGAGGATGCGCCACGCCCACTGGCCCGCGATCTCGACGGGAAGCGGGATGGCTTCCTCGACCGCGCGCTTGCGATCGGGGCCTGTCACGGGGCGCCGCGTGGTCGCGTCCGGCGATTGGGGTCGCGGCCTCCAGAGCTTCATCGGTTCAGTCTAGAACCTGCGCCTGAGCGGTTTGACCTAACAGTGAACGAGTTTCAGCTTTTGGCCATGACGGTAACGGGCGCGCCACGGAACGAGAGTGTGACCGCGTCCCCCGGCTCGTGTCGCTCGCTCACGTCGTGCTGCACCGACACCAGGGTCTCGTCATCCAGCCGAACCTGGGTGCGGCGCAGGCTGCCGAGGAAACTCGAGATCACGACGTTTCCCGTGAGGCCCCTGTCCCCCGCCTTCTGGACGGCAATCACGATGTCTTCGGGGCGAACCATGGCGAGCGCCGGGCCGTTTCCGGGCGACTCGCCCAGAAGCTGAAGCTGCTTACCGTAGACGGTGACCTCGTGGCCCGACACGGTGGCCGGAATCCGGTTGCTGAGACCGACGAAGTTTGCCACGAAGGGTGAGGCGGGCGAGGTGTAGAGCTCCTCGGGGGTCCCGATCTGCTCGATGTTGCCGGCATTCATGACCGCGACCCGGTCGGCGACGGCGAGCGCCTCCTCCTGATCGTGGGTCACGAACAGCGTCGTGATGCCGAGTTCGGTCTGGATGCGACGGATCTCGTCTCGCAGCTGTACGCGCACCTTGGCGTCGAGCGCCGACAGCGGCTCATCCAGGAGGAGCACGCGGGGGCGGGTCACGAGGGCGCGCGCGAGCGCGACCCGCTGCTGCTGCCCACCCGACAGCTGGTGCGCGTACCGCTCGCCCAGGTGTCCGAGGCCGACCATCTCCAGCGCCTCGGCGCTGCGCCGGGTGCGGGCCGCACTGTCCACCTTGCGCATCCGAAGGCCGAACTCGACGTTCTCCAGCACGGTCATGTGCGGAAAGAGCGAATAGGCCTGGAACACCATCCCGATGTCGCGCTTGTTGACCGGAGTGTCGGCGACATCCTCACCGCCGATCAGGATGCGACCCGTGGTCACCTGCTCGAGGCCGGACAGCGTGCGCAGCACCGTGGTCTTGCCGCAGCCGGATGGCCCCAACAGGGCGATGAACTCGCCGGGCCTCATCGTGAGGTCGACACCCGTGAGCGCCACGCTCCCCGAGAACTCCTTGGTGACACCGATGAGCTGCACGGTTGCCCCCTCGCGGGCGACATAGGTTGCGGCAGTGTCGGTGGTGATGATCGAGGTCATTTGGCGACTCGCTTTCTGGCAGCGCGGCCGCCGCGGAGGGTTCCGACGCGGCCGATGAGAACAAGGAGGATGAAGACGAAGACCAGCGCGAAGACGGCGAAAATTACGCCAGCGTATGGGTCGGTCTGCTGGATGAGGAGGAGCGCGGTCTGGAAGGTGGTCTGGCTGAGGAACGACGCGATCGTGTACTCACCAAGCACCACCGCCACCGTGAGCAGGACCGCCGACAGGATGCCCCGGCGGAGGTTCGGCAGGATGACCCGCACCATGACCTGAAGCCAACTGGCCCCGAGCGAGCGAGCGGCCTCGCTGAGCGTGGTCACCTCGACCGCGGCGAGGTTCGTCGCGATCGGTCGGAACGCGTACGGCAGGCAGATGATGCCGATGGCGAAGGCGAGCGTGTACGGCGTCGACCCGAAGATCTGCGCGACCGCCCGGTAGGCCGGAATGAATCCGACGACCAGGACGACCGTGGGAATCGTGATCGGGATCAGGCAGATGAACTCGAGCACCTTGCGGAAACGCGGGAACTTCAGCTCGATCAGGATCATGGTCGGCAGCAACAGCACCAGGATGATGATGACGGTGAACAGCGCGATGACGAGCGAGTTCTGGACGCCCTGGAACAGGCCGTCATAGGTCGACTCGTTGGCCGGGTTGAACACGTCGAGGTAGTGCTGGATCCCGTACTGCTGAACACCCTTGACCGGCTGTCCGATCTCCAGCGTGAATTCGATCATGGCAAGAATCGGGACGAGAAACAGCACCCCGATGACGATCAGGATGATGTTGCGCGTGCTTCTCGACGGCGTCGCGCCGAAGCGTGGCGCGCTCACGAGCGCCACCTCGACGCACGACGCTCGAGCAGTGAGTACAGCCACATGACGATGATCATCGTCACGACCATCAGCAGGGCAAGCACGCCCGCGCCGTTTGCGTGGCCGACAACAACCTCGCTGTTGACGTAGCCACGGATGTCCAGCGGGATGATGCCGCCCTGGCTGATCAGCGCGGCGGCGGTCGCGTAGGACGAGAAGGCGTTCGCGAACAGCAGGATGAGGCTGCCGAAGAATGCGGGCGCGAGGATCGGGAATCCGATCCGCGTCCAGTAGGTGAAGCGGGTTCCGCCGAGCGTGGCGTTCGCCTCGCCCCAGGTGGCCTTGAGTCCCTCCATGGCGGGCATGAACGTCAGCACCATCAGGGGGATCTGGAAGTAGAGGTACGGAATCGAGAGACCGGCAACGGTGTAGATCAGGGTGCCGCCGCTGGCCGAGTGATTGAAGATGTTCTGCTCGAGGCCGGCCTGGACCAGCCACCGGGTGATGAGGCCCTGGGTCCCGATGGTCACGATGAACGCGAACGCCAGCATGACACCACCGAACTGGGCGAGCACACTCGACGCGGAGTCGATCGCCGTTCGCAGTCCGCCATCCGGTTTCGTGGCCAGCAGCGCGAAGGAGACCAGCGCTCCGATGACTGCGCCGAGAACCGCGGTGACCGCCGAGAGACCCACCGTGCCGAGGTAGTCGGCCTGGATCGACGGGTCGGCGAGCGCCGCGAAGTTGTCGAAGGTGAAGCTTCCGGCCGCGCTGAAGAAGCCACTGCCGACGGCGAGAACGGCGGGAATCGCGAGGAACAGGATGATGTAGATCGCGAAGGGCGTGAGGCCCAGCCAAACCGCGCTGCGGCGCCGGGAGGGTTTCCCGGCGCCGCGCATGGTGGTGGCTGGCGCTGCGGTAGCTGCGGCAGTCATCAGTAGTTATATGTCGTTCGTGATCAAGTAGGCGAACCTACTGGATCGCGGCCTTCCACTTCGAGCCGAGCAGGGTCGCCGCGGCGGTGGCCTGGTCGGCGGTCAGCTGCACGAAGTTCGACGGCGGAGCGCCGACGCTGGCGAGAACGGACTTGTCGACCGTCCCGGCCTTCTGCATCGCGGCGAGGGTTGCCGGGTACGCACCCGAGGCCAGGTAGAGGTTCTGCACGGCGGGCGTGTAGATGAACTCTTCCCAGAGGCGAGCGGCGGCCGGGTTCGGAGCGTCAACGTTGATGGCCTGGTTGTAGTAGCTGCCCAGTGCGGCCGAGCCGGAAGGAATGATGACCTTCCAGTTCGCGTTGCCCGCCGAACCGGCCTCAGGACCCCACGCGAGATTGTTGTAGCTCCACTGGAGCACAACGGGGGTCTCGCCCGAGTTGACGGTTGCCTGCGTCGGCAGCACGTTGTTGAAGTTGCCGGCGCTCTTCAGCTTCGAGAAGAAGTCGATTCCGGGCTGGATGTTGTCGGCCGTGCCACCGCTCTGGAGGGCGGCGAGGTAGACGGCGGATGCCGCCTCGTTGGCCTGCGTCGGGTCACCCTTGAGGCTCACCTTGCCGGCGTATGCGGAACCGAGGAGGTCCTTGTA